>JBDTUO010000416.1:0-3082 GCA_040007675.1 Rubrivivax sp. | reverse complement strand
ACCACGATCTCGCGCAGGAAGGCGCTGAACTTCTGCACCTTGATGCCGCCGATCGACACCTCGGGCGACTTGCGGATCAGGTTGAACAGACCGACCCGGATGTTGCGTGCGAAGCGTTCGTTGATGACCTCCATCGTCGGCATGCGGCCGCGCACGATGCGTTCCTGGCTCGCCAGGTCGTAGTTGCGCACGCTGCCGGGGGCGGCGCCCGCGTCGTCGGCGTCGAGCGTCTGGCTGTCGCCGGTGATGCCCTGCAGCAGCGCGTCGACCTCGTCCTGCGAAAGCAGCGGCTGGTTCATCGAGGGCAGCCTGGGTCGGGGTTGTTCGGGCGGATCGGCAGCATGGCGGTCCCGCCTACTGGATGATGAAGGTCGAGAAGTACACCGCCGCGACGGGGGCCGCGCCGGCGGGTGCCGACGCGGCGAACGGCAGCCCCAGCGCGCGCGCCGTCTCGCCGCGGATCTCCTGCGCCAGGCGGGCCTTGCCGTCGCGGTCGAGCAGCTCGGCCGCGCTCTTGTGCGCCAGCACGAGCAGGATGTTGTTGCGGATCGCCGGCATGAAGACCTTGATCGCGTCGGCGGTCGCCGACTCGGCGAGCTCGAGGGTGATGCCGATCTGCGCGTAGCGGTCGGCTTCCTTGTCGGCCAGGTTGACCGTGAAGGCGTCCAGCGGCACGAAGGTGGGGGGGTGCTTTACGTCGCGCGCCACCGGCGTCGTCGGCGCGTTTCCGCCCTCAGCGGCCTCGTCGTGGGCGGCGGCACGCTGTTTCATCAGCAGCACCGCGCCGATGCCACCTAGCACCAGGACCAGCACCAGCCCGCCGGCGATCTTCGCCATGCGCTTCTTTCTGCCCTTCGCCGGCGCAGCAACAGGCTCGGCGGTGGTGGCGGTGGCAGCGGCGGCAGACATGCAGACTCCTCGGGGAACTGCCACCGATTATTCGAAGGGCCCCGCGGATCGATGCGCGGAAAAGGACCCGGATTCGGGCCCGCCCGCCAGGCAACCGGGCCGGCGCCCCGGGCGCGCAGGCCGGCGCGCAGCGTCAGGCGAAGACGTCCAGCACGCCGCGGGCGCTAGTGCCCGCTCCGAGCGCGTGTGGGTCGCCCGGTTCGGCGTCGTCGTCGACGCCTGCTGGCCGGCCAGCGTCGGCACCCGGGCGGGGCTGGCCGTCGGGGCCGGGCCGGTCGGGGTGCTCGAAGACGCCGCCTCCGGTCAGCGTGAGCCCGCTGTCACGCAGCGACGCCGCCAGCGTGGGCAGCGCCTGCTCGAGCGCGTGCCGGGTCGGGGCGAGCTCGGCCGCGAGGTCGACCCGGGCATTCACTCCGTCCAGGTGGATGCGCACCGAGATCGGACCCAGTTCCGCCGGACTGAGCTGCAGGCGCGCCTCGGACACACCGTCGCGCAGCATCAGCCGCAACTGCGCACCGAGCGCCGGCGCGAAGCCCGGGCTGTCGATCGAGGGCGCGAGGCGAGTGTCCGGCGTCGGGCTCGTCGCTGGCGTCGATGCGGCGTTGCCGCCAACCAGGGTGGACGGCAGGGCCGACGACACGGGGGACCCGGGTGGCGCGCCAGCGGTGGACGGTCTGAGGGTGGTGCTGTCGGTGGCGAGACCGGCGAGCGCGGCGTCGGGATCGGCGCGGGGCAGACCCGGATCGGCGGTGGCGTCGCCGCCGTCGCCGACCGCGGCCGTGGCGTGGGCGCGTGTGGCCGCGCCGCGCACCGTGCCGGCAGCGATGGCCTCGCGGGCGCCGTCCGGCACCCCGGCAGCAACGGCCGCAAGGCCACCCGCGGCCGGCCACAGGCCGAGCCACAGGAGCGCGGGGTCGGCGCCCACGCCGGTGCCGGTCGATGCGTCGTCGCCCGACTCGGCGTCGGCGTCGGCACGCGCCTCGGCGTCGGTTCCGTCGCCGGCCCGCGGGTGATCAGGCGGTTTGCTGCGGTCGCCGTCCGGGCGCTCGCCGTCACCGGCGGCGGCCTGGCCGTCACGCGCCGCGGCGCCCGCCTGCTGCAGCACCTGCGCGAAGCCTCCGGTCGTCGCGCCACCGGACTCGTTCGGCGCCGGCGATGGCGGCGGCGACGCGTTGGCGGCGATGGGAAGGGAGGCGGAGATGGGCAAGGCCATGGCGGGGTCGGCGGGCAGGGGGCGGGGGGCGCTGGGTCGGACAGGCGGTGGAGGCAACGGCTTCTCAGCGCAGCTCCACGCGGTGCGGCCGGTTCCAGAACCAGGCCCGCTGCGCCGCCTCGTCGTCGTGCTTCTGGGTCTGGCGCGTGGCCTGTCGTCGTTGCTCCTCGGCGCGCCGCTGCAGCAGCTTGAGCACCGACGCGACGCGTCGCTCGCGCGCGAGCAGGGCGGCGCGCGCGGCGATGGCGCGGCGTTCGGCCAACTCGCACTGCTGGCGCTGCTGGACCAGTGCCTGCTCGAGCCGTTGCAGGAAGCCATGCAGGGCCTGCAGCTGCCCGACGCTGCCGGTGCGGCCGCTGCGCGCCCCCCAGCGCTGCGTGTAGTCGTGCCGGTAGCGCTCGAGCTGCTCGGACTGGGCGTGCGCCTGGCGCGCCTGGGTGTCCGTGCGCTGCCAATCGGCCTGCGCCGTGTCACGCGCCTGTTCGGCTTGTTCGAGCAGCAGCTGCAGCACCGGCGCGGAGGAGGGTGCGTCGCTCATGAATGTTCGTCGCCTTTCGGTCGGGTTCAGGCGCCCGCCACGCTGGCCGCGAGCTGGCGCTGGCTGGCGTCGAGCGGAGCGCATTCGTGCATGTCCTGCTGCAGCAGCGCGGCGATCTGCGCTTGCAATCGGATCGCCAGGTCGAGCTCTGCATCGTGGCCGGGGGTGTAGGCGCCGAGCTGGATCAGGTCACGCGCCTTGTTGGCGCGCGCCAGCAGCTGGCGCAGGCGGCGCGCCGCCGCGACCTGTTCGCGTGAAGCCACCGCCGTCATCACGCGCGAGACCGACTTCTCGACGTCGATCGCCGGGTAATGGCCGGCCTCTGCCAGTTCGCGCGACAGCACGACGTGGCCGTCGAGAATGCCGCGCGCGGCGTCGGCGATCGGGTCCTGCGGGTCGTCGCCCTCGGTCAGCACGGTGTA
>JBDTUO010000415.1:0-3086 GCA_040007675.1 Rubrivivax sp. | reverse complement strand
CGACGTTGTTCTGGTACGAGCGCGAGGCCGAGATCATGTTGACCATCTCCTCGACGGCGTTGACGTTGCTGTAGGTGACGTAGCCGTCGGCGTCGGCCGCCGGATGCTTGGCGTCCAGCACGCGCCGACCCGGCGTCGTGTCCTCGGTGACGCTGGCCACGCGCACGCCGGCCGAGGCGTCGGGCGCACCGCCGTCCTGCTGCTGCATCAGCACGGTCTGGAACACGACCTGGCGCGCCTTGTAGGCCTGGCCGTCGGGTCCCGCCACGGTGTCGGCGTTGGCGAGGTTGGACGCCACCACGTTGAGCCGCTGGCTCTGCGCGCTGACCGCGCTGCCGGCGACGTTGAAGATCGAGAACAGGCTCATGTTCAGGCCCCGTTGTGGTTGCGCATCGCTTCCTGCAGCGTGCGCAGCTGACCGTTGACGAAGCGCAGCGTGGCTTCGTAGCGCAGCGCGTTGTCGGCGAAGCTGGCGCGCTCGCGGTCCATGTCGACGGTGTTGCGGTCGAGGTTGGTCTGCGCCGGCGTGGCCCAGCGCAGCGCGCCCGCGGCGGCCGCAGACTCCACCGTGCCGGCCCCGGACGCAGCGATCGGATCGCCGAGCTCGCCGCCGCCGCCGGATGCCGACAGCGCCCGCGCGGCCGATGACGGCGCGCCGCGCGCCATCGGGCTCGAATCGAGGCGGCGCGTCGCGCTGCGCAGCGCGGCAGCGAAGTCCATGTCGCGTGCCTGGTAGCCGGGCGTGTCCGCGTTGGCGATGTTGCTCGCGAGCAGGCGTTGCCGCTCCGAGCGCAGCGCGAGCGCCTGCGCCTGAAAGTCGATCTGCGCGGTCATTCGGTTCAGCATCGTCGGCCCTCCCGGGTCCATGGCATGGGCGGCATTCTTCGGCCGCGGCGGCCCGGTCCAGACGGGGATAAGCAGGACGAACGGGCCGCTAATCCCGCCGCCGGCACGACCGCACCTGCCTACAGTGACTCCCGTGAAAAACCGCCGCTGCCCTCCTGTCCTGCCTGCCACGCCGGCCGGCCGATGCCCCGGTCTGCGCCGCCACACCACGCGGGCGCTGCTGGCCGTCGCCTGCACGCTGGGGCTGCCCGGGACCGCCGGGGCGGCCGCTGCCGTCGGCGACGCCGGCAACGCGCCCGACCTGCAGGCCCTGCATCAGTGGGCGGCCGACCAGGCCAGCACGGTCGCCACTGACCGCGGCGCGCGGGTGGAGGTGGAAGTCGGGCAGCTCGACGCGCGCCTGCGGCTGGCTCCGTGCCAGCGCATCGAACCCTTCGTGCCGACCGGCGTGCGGCTGTGGGGCCGCACCCGTGTCGGGCTGCGTTGCGTCGAGGGCCCGACCCGCTGGACGGTCTACCTGCCGCTGACGGTGCACGTGCTCGCGACCGCGCTCGTGCTGCGCGAACCGCTGCCCGCCGGCACCACACTCACCGAAGCGCACCTGGTCGACGGCGAGGTGGACTGGGCCGAGCGCGCGGACAGCCCGATCGTCGAAGCGCAGGCGCTGGTCGGGCACGAACTGGCGCGGCCCCTGCCCGCCGGCGCGCCGCTGCGCGAGGCCGACCTGCGCCGCCGCGAGTGGTTCGCTGCCGGGGATCGGGTGCGCATCACTGCCGCCGGCCCGGGGTTTCGCGTCAGCACCCAGGGCCTGGCGCTCGCGCGCGGCATCGACCGGCGCAGCGTGCGCGTGCGCACCGACGCCGGGCGCATCGTCAGCGGGACCGCCGTGGCCGAGCGCGAAGTGGAACTCGCCTTGTGACCCGCGCGCCACACCGCAGCCCCGGGACGAGCGCCGTGCCGGCCGGACCGGCTGTCGGCGGGGACACGATGGCCTAAAGTTCGGGGCACCGGCGGCCGATAGTCCTGCATGAACCGCCGGCACCTCGCCTACGGGCCCTGCTTCTGGAGCACGACATGAAGATCGGTCCTCACGACAACCTGCCTGCCGCCGCTGCTGCCGCCGCCGCGGCGGACCGCAAGGCCGCTGGCCCGGCGTCCGCGCGCCCGGTTTCCGAGTCGAGCGCCAAGGTGGACCTGTCGGAAGCCGCGACCCTGAAGGGCGACGCTGCCGGCAACGTGCAGTTCGACCAGGCCAAGGTCGACCGCATCGCGCAGGCAATTCGCGATGGCCGCTTCAGCGTCGACGCCGACGCGATCGCCGACAAGCTGATCGCCAACGCACGGGAACTGCTGGTCCGCAACGACGACCGGTAACGCGGCGGCAGCGCCACGACGACGCTGCGTCCGCCCCTCCCGCCACACACCCCCGCCCCGTCTTCTCCCCTCACGCTGTGACCGGCCGCCTCGCCCCTCGCGACGGCCCGCCTTCCATGCACGACTCCGCCGCCGAGCGACTGGCCCTGTCCGCAGCCAGCGACCTCGAACGTCCGCTCCATGCCGTCGAGCAGCGGCTGGCCGCGCTTGCGCTGGCGCTGCACGAACGCGACGCGCACCGCATCGAGCAGGAAGCCGCTGCATTGCACGCCGCGCTGGTGGCCGCGGTCGAGCGCTTCTCGCGCACCGCGCGCCAGGGTCCCATTCCGGCGCCGTTGCGACGCAGGCTCGCCGCCGCCGGCGGCGCCGTCGCGGCCCAGCGCGAGGTGCTGGCGCGCGCGACGGCGTCGCTCGACCGTGCGATCGACGTCCTGCTGCCGCACCCGGCGCCCGGCATTTACGCAGCGTCCGGCAGCCGGCGGCGCGGCTCGACCGGCGACACCGTCAGCTGACACCGCCGGGCGCAGCGGCGCCGGGCGTGAATCCGGCACAGCCCGCGGGCCGGTCGGCGCTCGACGGCGGGCATGTCCGATGGTCGTCGTGCCGGCAAGACCGGCACAATGTGGGACTGCTGGGGAGACACGACCAGACGGGGGCCACGACTCCCGCGCTTGACGCCCCGCGCCAGGATCCGACATCGACCACGACACGAGCTGGGCTCGAGGCGCCACCACTTCATCGATCGACACCGGCTCGACGGCGCCGGCCGGCGGGCGTGCGCGCCGGCCGATCCGGCGCCGGCTCGCGCTGGCCGTCGCCGGCGCCGCCGCGCTCGGCCTCACGCTGACCGTCGCCGTCGGCCTCTT
>JBDTUO010000414.1:0-3086 GCA_040007675.1 Rubrivivax sp. | reverse complement strand
GCCGAGCTGTTCCGGCTGCTGTCGACGCCGATCCGGCTGAAGATCATCAGCGCGCTGTGCCAGACGGAGAAGAACGTCACCCAGCTGCTGCACGAGATCGACACCACGCAGCCGAACATGAGCCAGCACCTGTCGACGCTGTACCGCGCCGGCGTGCTGGGCCGGCGCCGCGACGCGACGCAGATCTACTACCGCATCGGCAACGAGCGCGCCGCCTCGCTGTGCCGCGCCGTGTGCACGCAGATCGCGCTGGAGATGGACCCGGAAGAAGAGGTGCCGAGCACCGAGCGGCTGACGCCGCAGGCCGGCAGCCGCTGACCTCGCGCGGCGCTCCGACGCCCGCGTCAGAAAGGCCGCTACTTCGGCGGCTGAATGCGCTTGCGGAGCTCCGCCTGAACGAGATCGGGCCGGTCCGAGATGATCCCGTCGACGCCCATCTCGAGCAGCCTCGCAATGACCTCCGGCTCGTTGACCGTCCACGGAATGACGATGAGGCCTTTCGCGTGCGCTTCGGCAAGGAGCGCCGGCGAGAGGGTGGCGTGGTTCGGCGCCCAGATCTTTCCGCCGGCGGCCTTGACGGCGGCCGGTACGGAGCCGTGCACCGCCGGCGTGAATCCGGCCAGCCAGCGTGCGGGGTCGAAGCCGTCAGCGGGCGCAAGCGTGCCGGGCGACGTGAGGTACATCGTGCGAATCTCGGGCGCGTCGCGTTGAATGACCTGCAAGGTGCTCCAGTCGAACGACTGCACCATGACGCGTGCCTGCATCCCGTGCTTGCGGATCTCGGCGACTACCCTGCGGGCAAACTCCTCGGGCGGCAAGGTCAGGCCGCGCTGGCGGGGCGAGACCTTGGTCTCGCAGTCGAAACCGATGCGGGTGTTGCCGGACTTCTTCACCAGGTCGAAGAGGTCCGAGAGTCTCGGGATGCGGGCCCCATCCACGGATTGCTGATCCGGAAAGGACTTGGCATATGCGGTGCCGGGCTTCAACCGGCCCACGTCGTACGTCTGCAGCTCGTCGAAGGTGAGGTCGCTGATCGCAGGGCCGCGACTGGCGAGCCACTTTCCGTCCGGCCCGCGTGTGGTATCGGGGTTCAGCGTCAGGTCGTGATGGATCACGACGACGCCGTCCTTCGTGATTGCCATGTCGCACTCGAGCGTATCGACGCCCAGATCGATGGCCTTCTGGAACGCCGGCAGCGTGTTCTCGGGCATCAGTCCGCGCGCGCCCCGATGCCCCTGGAGGTCGAATGCGCCGGCATGCATGGACCCCATCAAGATCATGAGAAGAGCGATCAGGCGCATCAGGGATGACTCTGGCGGGTTGGCTGTCTGCATGGGGTACATGAGGCGCAAACCAAAAGCTCGCGAAGCGGGCTTTGGTCTGTCGCCTCGATGGAATGATCAGGTGCCACTCTTGTAGGCATAGGAGAAGTTGATGGGCGGCGACGTCACCGACAGATAGGTGAATGGCTCTGCACTCGTATTCTCGAATCCATGAACGTCGCCATCGGCAAACCGGACCACCTCACCTTGCCTGAAAGGCAACATCCTGCCTTCTCCGAGTTCCAGCGTACCGTACCCGTCCAGCGCCACCCAAACTTGCTCCGACGTCTCATGGCAGTGTGCGAGCTGCCTGGCGCCCGGGTCGACGGTCACGCGCGTGATGGTTACCCTTGAAGAATCCGAATTGTGTGGCGACAACAACTGCACGGATAAGACGCCTGGATTTGAGAGCGTTTTGAACTGCTCGGCAGTTAAGAACTCCATTGCCCATTCCCTCATCGTCGGAGTTGCACTGCCCCTGCGTTCCTGGACCTCACGTTCGAAGTGAGGCGGGGCCGACAGAAAGGTGCTTGGCGTGCTGGAAGCATGATATGCAGAACCTGGAGGCGGGCCAAGTCGCCTGCTGTTGGGCCTCGCCTCGACTGAGGGATTGGACCGCATTCGGTCTATGCGTCGCGGGCTGCCGAAACGACGATGGCCTGAATCTTCCCGGTGACTGGACCCGCACCAAAGCGCGCGCCAATTGCAGCAGTGGCGATGTCCGTCGCCTTGCTCAGGATTTCGGTGTCGCGGGCGTCGATCTCATTGCGTAGCGGCGTGCCCTGGCAGTATGCGATCGCAACGGCGCGGGATGAGTCCGCCGGACTCTGCGCAGTTACAACGTCAAAGGCGTTGGTGCCCTTGAAGCCGCCTTCAAAGAGTGCGGCGGTGATAATCCTTTGGTCGCAGTAGCCGTGCGGTAGCCTTGCCAAGAACCGGGGAGGGTCATCCGGAAACAGGTCTGCCATCGCCTGGGTCACGCAATCCGCAAATTCGTTGTCTTCTATTCGGTCCCAGACGTTGAAGAGGAACGTCCCGCCCGGACGTAGAACCCGCCGCGCTTCCGCGAATGCGGTAGCTTTGTCTGGAAAGAACATGGCTCCGAACTGGCACACCACGGCGTCGAAAGTGCAATCGTCAAACGGCAGGCTCATCGCGTCTGCTTGCTTCCAGGTCACTGCACGACTCGTACCGATGCTCATTGCGTGCTCGAGCATGGGCTGGTTCAAATCTGTGGCTACGATGGACACATCGGGCGGCAACAGCGCTGACATCTGACGCGTGACCACGCCAGTTCCTGCCGCAATTTCCAATACCGCCGAAGGCCGAAGCTCGACCAGTCTGCGGGTCATGTCTTTCGCGTACACCTCGAAGATCAAGGGCACCAGGTACTGCTCGTAGAGCTGCGCTATTGATCCCGAGAAGACCCGATCGCCACTGTCCGAGTTCATGATGTCCGGCTCCGAAAGGGATAGGTCATGCGGTCTGACGTTCGCGCGCGGCCTACCGAAAGACGTCAGGTTGAGCGAGGAGTTAGGCGTCGCCGCGCGCCAGGTGACGGGGACTCTTTGTCTGCGAGCTTACCTGTCACGTATTTGTGCAGCACGCTGGCGATGAGCGTCTGATAAGGCATGCCCTCTTCAAGTGCCTTAGCCTGAATATCGAGCAGATCCACCGACGACAAACGGATGTTCACCCGCTTGTCCTTAATCGCCGTTGCTCGGGCTGCCGCGCGCAGGCGTTGCAGTTCAGCCTTGCCGGCAA
>JBDTUO010000413.1:0-3095 GCA_040007675.1 Rubrivivax sp. | reverse complement strand
TCGGCTTCCTGATCTTCATCCCGTTCCTGATCATCGACATGATCGTCGCCAGCGTGCTGATGAGCCTGGGCATGATGATGCTGAGCCCGGTGCTGGTCGCGCTGCCGTTCAAGCTGATGCTGTTCGTGCTGGCCGACGGCTGGAACCTGCTGCTCGGCTCGCTCGCGGCCTCGTTCGTGACCTGACCCGGCGATGGACGCACAACAGGTCTTCACGGTCGGCCAGCAGGGCTTGATGGTTCTGCTGACGATCGCCGCTCCGATCCTCCTGACGGTGCTGGTGATCGGTCTCGTCGTCAGCATCTTCCAGGCGGCCACACAGATCAGCGAGCAGACGCTCAGCTTCGTGCCCAAGATCGTCGGCGCCGTCGCGATGCTCGCGTTCGCCGGCCCGTGGATGTTGACGACGCTGGTCGAATACATCCGCGGCGTGCTGCTGTCGATTCCCGGTGCGATCGGCTGAGCGCCGGATCACCGCGCCCGCTCCAACGTCTCGCCCGCCGATGGTCACGCTGACCGAGGCCCAGATGCTGGCGTGGATCACGCCGCTGCTGTGGCCGTTCCTGCGCACGCTGGCACTGTTCTCGGCGCTGCCGGTGCTGGGCACGCGCACCGTGCCGATGCGCGTGCGCATCGGGCTGTCGGCGCTGGTCGCGATCGCGGCCCAGGCATCGCTGCCGCCGATGCCGGTCGTGGCACTCGATTCAGCCGCCGGCTTCGTGCTGGTGGCTCAGCAGGTCGTGATCGGGCTGTCGGTCGGGTTCGCGGTGCGCGTGGTGTTTGCGGCGATCGAGTTCGCGGGCGAGATCGTCGGCCTGCAGATGGGCCTCAACTTCGCCGGCTTCTTCGACCCGATGACGGCCAGCGCGGGCACCGCCAGCGGCCGCTTCTACGGCACCATGGTGGCCTTCCTGTTCGTCGTCATCAACGGCCACCTGCTGGTGCTGGCCGCGCTGCTGCAGAGTTTCAACTCGTTCCCGGTCGGCCCCGAGCCGTTCGCGTTCCTGCGCGCCACCGCGCCGCAGCACTGGGGCGCCGAGATCTTCACGACCGGGCTGTGGATCGCGCTGCCGATGATCGCCATGCTGCTGTTCGTCAACCTGCTGCTGGGCATGGTGTCGCGCGTCGCGTCGCAGATCAACATCTTCGCGATCGGCTTCCCGGTCACGCTGTCGGTCGGGCTGATCGGCATGCTGATCAGCCTGCCGTTGCTGGAGGCGCCGTTCACGATGGCGCTCGAGCGCCTGCTGGACCAGTTCCGCTGAGCCCGCTCACCCCGGCCGGCGCGCCGCCGCCGCAGTCCGGGACCCCCACCCGGGTGGTTGGCCGAGTCCTGGGGTGGTCTCCCCAAACGGCGGGCCGACCGCCCGGTTTATAGTTCCGCCCTTCGCGGCGTCCCGTCAGGATGCCGTCAGGCTGCAGCACCGGCCCGCACCTTGCACAACGAGGTGGGTCGCCTGGAGGAACTGAGTGGATTACGCCTCACAGCAGAGGAACCCCGGCAAACACGCGGTCGGCATCGGCATCGTCGTCGCGATGCACGTGCTGCTCGCGTGGGCCTTGGTGTCCGGCCTGGCGCGCAAGGTGGTCGACGTGATCAAGGCGCCGATCGAGACCAAGATCATCGAGGAGGTGGCGCCGCCGCCGCCGCCACCGCCCGAGAACCCGCCGCCGCCGCCGAAGTTCGCCCCGCCGCCGCCGTCGTTCGTGCCGCCGCCCGAGGTGATCGTCAACAACCCGCCGCCGGCGCCGGCCATCACGGTCACGCGCGAGGTGCCGCCGCCGGCGCCGCCGGTCGCCATCGCGCCGGCCCCGGCACCCGAAGCGCCGCCGGCACCACCGGCTCCGGCGCCACCGCCGCCGCGCGCGGTGCAACCGGCCCTGCTGAACGTCACGTCCTGCGCGCCGCGCGGGAGCGACTACCCGTCCGCCGCCGTCCGCGCGGACGCCACCGGGACAACGCGCATCCGCTTCACCGTCGGCGCCGACGGCAAGCTCGCCAAGGCCGAGGTCGTGAAAAGCGCTGGCCCCACCCGCGAGCACCGCCTGCTCGACCGCGTCGCGATCGAGAAACTCAGCGAATGCAGCTTCAAGCCCGGCACGGATGCCGCCGGCAAGCCGACCGGTGGCACGACCGAGGTCGAGTACGTCTGGAAGCTGCAGTAGGTGGCGCACCGACCTGGTCGACCCCTCCTGCAGCGCTTCCTTTACCTGTTTCCGCGTCCCGCAACGTTCCGTCAAGCGCCCCGACCGACGGGCGCCGTCCATGTTGGAGTTTCCATGTCCATGATCGCCTCCTTCCGCACCCTGATCGGCGTCACGCTGGTCGCCGCCGGGTCCCTGGCCGCCCTCGCGCCGGTCACCGCCCACGCGCAGACGACCGACGCCGCGTCGGCGCCACCGGTCACCATGCCGCCGCCCGTCGAGACGCCGCCGAGCGTCGCGACCCTGCCGCCGCCGAGTGCCGCGCCGGCCGCGCCGGCCGAGGCCGTCACCGAGAAGCAGGTGATCGACAACCCCTACGGCCTGGAAGCCCTGTGGGCGCAGGGCGACATGGTCGCCCGCACGGTGCTGATCATCATGCTGATCATGTCGATGGGCAGCTGGTACATCATCTTCACCAAGCTGTGGGAACAGCATCGGCTGATGAAGAGCGGCACCGCGGCGGCGAAGGACTTCTGGGCCGCCGGCTCGATCAAGAACGGCATCAACGTCTTGAAGGACGGCAGCGCGTTCCGCTACATCGCCGAGAGCGGCGTCAAGGCGAGCGAGCACCACGAGGGCACGCTGGTCGAGCAGATCGACCTGCATACCTGGGTGTCGATGTCGGTGCAGCGCGCGATCGACAGCATCAACAGCCGGCTGCAGGACGGGCTGGCCTTCCTCGCCACGGTCGGCTCGACGGCACCGTTCGTGGGCCTGTTCGGCACCGTCTGGGGGATCTACCACGCACTGACCGCGATCGGCATCAGCGGCCAGGCCTCGATCGACAAGGTCGCCGGCCCGGTCGGCGAGGCGCTGATCATGACTGCGATCGGTCTGGCGGTCGCGGTGCCGGCGGTGATGGGCTACAACTGGCTGATCCGTCGCAACAAG
>JBDTUO010000412.1:0-3097 GCA_040007675.1 Rubrivivax sp. | reverse complement strand
AAGCTGCAGATCGCCGGCAACTTTGCGTCCGAACACCCGAGCAGCGTCGCCGTCGAGCAGGTGTTCAGGAAAGAGATCGCGCGCCTCACGAACAACGAACTGCAGGTCGACGTGTTTCCGGCGATGCAGCTCGGCGGCGCGAAGGAGAACGTCGACGCCGTGCGCTCCGGCACGCTGGCGCTGACCTGGGTCGGCGCGGCCTACCTGTCGCGCATCGTGCCCGAACTGGAGGCGGTGGCGCTGCCGTTCGTGTTCCCGAACCGCGAGGTCGCGCTGCGCGTGATCGACGGCCCGGTCGGCGACGCGATCGACAAGAAGCTGCAGGACAAGGGCTTCGTCGCGCTCGGCTGGATGGAGCTCGGCATGCGCCACATCACCAACAGCCGCGGCCCGATCACCGGTGTCGCCGACCTGAAGGGCTTGAAGCTGCGGCTGCAGCCGAGCGAGACCCACCTGGCGAGTTTCCGCGCGCTCGGCGCCAACCCGGTGGCGATGGACGTCAAGGAGCTGTATTCGGCGCTCGAACAACACGTCATCGACGCGCAGGAAAACCCGTACACGGTGATTGCCGCCTCTCGCTACGGCGAAGTGCAGAAGCATCTTTCGAACTCCGGCCACTTCTTCGATTTCATCGCCGTCATCGGCAGCAAGAAGGCCCTCGAGCAACTCAAGCCCGAGCACCAGAAGGCCGTGCGCCAGGCGATGACCACGACGATCGTGTTCCAGCGCAAGCTGGCGATCGAGGCGGAGGCGAAGGCGCTGGCCGATCTGAAGACGAAGATGACCTACACCGAGCTGTCGCCGGCGGCGCGCGAGGAGATGCGCAAGCTGAGCGCGCCGGTGATCGAGGAGGTCGTCAAGAAGCGCGCCGGCGCCGCCCTGGTCGATCAGGTGCTGGCCGAAGTCGCCAAGAAGTGAGCTGAGCAACAGCACGCGGAAGACCCCCATGAGCCACCCGGTACTGCCCGTCGTCTACGACACCCGATCCTGGTCGGGCCGTGTCCTGGACGTGCTCGACAGGGTCGTGCTCGTGGCGCTGCTGCTGGCCGTCACGACGATGGTCGGCGTGGTCTCCGCACAGGTCGCGCTGCGTTACGGGTTCAACCTGTCCTTCGACTGGGCCGACGAGGTGTCGCGGCTGGCGTTCGTGTGGAGCATCTTCCTGGCCATTCCGCTCGGCGTGCGCCAGGGCGCCCACATCGGCATCGACGTCGTCGTCGCCAAGATGCCCGCGACCGTGCAGACGATGCTGCGACGTGGTGCGGCCTGGCTCAGCGCCCTGATGATGGGCGCCATCGCCTGGGCCGCGCTCGGCGTGGCGCGCGAGCAGTGGGATGAATTCATGTCGGTGCTCGACTGGAGCGTCGGCTGGTTCATCGTGCCGGTGGGCGTCGGTGCGCTGCTCTCGGCGCTGCACCTGGTGCGCATCGCGATACAAGGCCCGCCAAATGTGGCCGTGGGAGTCGCCGAATGAGCGCCAGCATCATCATCGGCTTCATGCTGCTGGCCTGCCTCGGCCTGCCGATCGCGTTTGCGATGGGCGTTGCGGCGATGATCGCGCTGTGGGTCACCGGGGTCGACTTCTCGATGGTGCCGCAGCGCATGATGCATGCGGTCAACTCGTTCCCGCTGATGTCGATCCCGTTCTTCATGCTCGCCGGCGAGCTGATGATCAAGGCGGGCATCGTCGAGCGCCTGATCGGGCTGGCCAATTCGGTCGTCGGCCGGGTGCGTGGCGGCATGGCCCATGTGACGATGCTGTCCGGCGCCGGCCTGGCCACCGTGTCCGGCGCCGCGGTGTCGGACGCCAGCGCGCTGTCGGCGATCCTGGTGCCGTCGCTGTCGAAGATCTACGACCGTCCCTTCGCGGCCGCGATCGTCGCCGCCGCCGCCAACCTCGGGCCTATCCTGCCGCCGTCGGGGGCGATGATCGTCTATGCGTTCATGGCCGGCTCGTCGGTCTCGGTCGGCGGGCTCTTCATGGCGGGGGTCGTGCCTGGAATCGTCATCTGCGTCGGCTTCATGCTGCTGTGCTCGTGGATCGCGGGCCGGCGCGGTTGGGCCGTCACCGGCGATCCGTTCCAGCTGAAGAACGTGCTGATCGAGCTGCGCCGCTCGCTGATCGTGCTGCTGATGCCGGTGGTCGTGATCGGCGGCATCGTCGGTGGCGCCTTCACCGCTACCGAAGGCGCAGCGATCGCGGTGGTCTATTCGCTCGTCATCGGCTTCTTCATCACGCGCAGGCTCGAGGTTCGCGACTTGCCCGGGATCATCGTCCGGGCGGCGATCACGTCGGCGGTGGTCGGCGCGCTGATCGCCTTCGCGTCGATCATCACCTACCTGATGACGGTCGACCTGCTGCCGCAGCAGCTGTCCGGCCTGCTGCGCGCGCTGACCGCCGACCCGCTGGTGTTCATGGGCCTGGTCGCGGTGATCCTCTTCATCGTCGGCATGTTCCTGGAGTCGAACGCGGCCTACATCATGCTGGTGCCGCTGCTGCACCCGATCGCGCTGCAGTACGGCATCGACCCGCTGCACTTCGGCTTCGTGTTCGTGCTCAACCTCGTGATCGGCATGCTGACGCCGCCGGTCGGCGTCGTGCTGTTCGTCGTCAGTGGCGTCACCCAGGTGCCGATGCGCGAGCTCGTCAAGAGCGCCTGGCCTTTCATCGCGCTGATGTACGTGGTGCTGATCCTGTGCATCCTGTTCCCGGCCATCGTCACCACCTTGCCGCGCGCGCTCGGTTACTGAGTCGCGCCCGACTTTCCCCGTCCGTCCCTCACCCACCCAAGGAGCTATAGATGTCCTTCAAGCACCACCTCACCACCTCCGCCGCGGCGCTCGCGCTGGCGTTCGGCCTCGCCGCGACCGCGCAAGCCCAGGATCGCATCACCTACAAGGTCGTCGGCCAACCGGCAGCCACCGGCCTGATCCAGAAGAACAAGGAGAAGCCATTCTTCGAGGAGTTCGCCAAGCGCACCGGCCTCCCGATCGATGCCGACTACAAGACGATCGATTCGCTCGGCATCAAGGACACCGAACAGCTGCGCGTGATGAAGGCGGGCCTGTTCGACATCGTGTCGCTGCGTGTGTCACA
>JBDTUO010000411.1:0-3099 GCA_040007675.1 Rubrivivax sp. | reverse complement strand
CGGCCGCCGCGCAGGATGCGGCGGCCGGCCGCGCCAAGGCGCAGGCCTGCGCGGTCTGCCACGGCGCGGCGGGGCTGTCGGTGACACCCGATGCGCCCCACCTCGCGGGCCAGCCGACGATCTATCTGGCCGCACAATTGCGCGCCTACCGCAGCGGTGCGCGCAAACACGAAGTGATGGCCGTCATGGCCAAGCCCCTGAGCGAAGACGATATCCGCAACCTGGCCGCCTGGTTCACTTCGATCCGGGTCGAGGCGACGCCGCCGCCCTGAGGCCGTCGCGCCGCACCTGGAACGCACGGCACGGCGCCTTGCGAGCGCGCCACCCGCAGCGACCGCGCTGCCGACCCGATCGCTCGCTTCGTGGTGCAATACGCGCCGTGAATACCAGCCCCGAACTGACCCTCCCGGTCGACAAGGAAATCGACGCCGCCGGCCTTGCCTGCCCGCTGCCGATCGTGCGCACGAAGAAGGCGCTGGCCGGCATGGCCTCGGGCCAGGTGCTGCGGGTGCTCGGCACCGACCCCGGATCGCTCGACGACATGCCCGCGTTCGCCGAGAGCGGCGGCCACACGCTGCTCGCATCGACGCGCGACGGCGACCACTTCGTGTTCCTGATCCGCAAGGGTTGATCAACCCGCGCCGGGGGCGAGCCGCCCGCCGCCACTGCCTGACATGACCGACCCCACTTCCCTCGTCGTCGGCGGCTTCTTCGCCCTCGCGTTCGTGTTCGGCGCCGTCGCGCACCGGACCAACTTCTGCACCATGGGGGCGTTGTCGGACGTCGTCAACATGGGGCACTGGGGCCGGCTGCACATGTGGCTGCTCGCGGTGGCGGTCGCGGTGCTCGGCACCGCGGTGCTGGCGGCCACCGGCACGGTCGCGATCGGCAAGGCGGTGACGATGCAGCCGACGCTGCGCTGGCTGTCGCTGGCGGTCGGCGGCCTGCTCTTCGGCGTCGGCATGACGCTGGCCGGCGGCTGCGTCAACCGCAACCTCGTGCGGCTCGGCGGCGGCAGCCTGCGCTCGTTCGTGGTGCTGACCTTCGTCGCGATCGCCGGCTACATGACGCTCAAGGGCCTGTTCGGCCAGTGGCGCGCGAGCTGGCTCGACCCGGTGGCGTTGTCGCTCGGCGAGCGCGGCTGGCCCGACCAGGGCCTGGCGACGGCACTCGCGCGCGCCAGCGGCCTCGCCCCGGCGCTGGCCTGGGGGATCGCCGCTGCCGCGGTGGGCGGTGCGCTGCTGGTGTTTACGCTGCGCGATGCACGCTTTCGCGCGCACCGCTGGCAGCTCGCCGGCGGCCTGATCATCGGCGCGCTGGTCGTGGCCGGCTGGTGGCTCAGCGGTGTCGTCGGCTACGGCGAGAACCCGCAGACGCTGGAGGATGGCTTCTTCGCCACCAACTCACGTCTGCTGGAATCGCTGAGCTTCGTCGGCCCGATGGCCTACGGACTCGAGCTGCTGCTGCTGTGGACCGACCGTTCGCTGCACCTGAGCCTGGGCATCGCGACGGTGCTCGGCGTCGTCGCCGGGTCGGCCGCCTACGCGCTGGCCGCCGGCCGTTTCCGCTGGGAGGGCTTCGGCTCGCTCGCCGACCTGCGCGACCAGCTCATCGGCGCCGTGCTGATGGGCTTCGGCGGGGTGACTGCGCTCGGCTGCACCATCGGCCAGGGGCTGACCGGTCTGTCGACGCTGGCGATCGGCTCGTTCATCGCGGTGGCCGGCATCGTCGGCGGCTCGGTGGCGACGCTGCAGTTCCTGAACTGGCGCGAGGCGCGCCGGCCGGACTGAACCGCAGCGCGGCGCCGGCGCCGGCGCGACCACCGCGGGCGTCAGGGCGGCAGTGCCACACGCGCCCCGAGCTGGCGCGACAGTTCCCTGGCGCAGACCGCGAGCGCGAGCGCCGCCGGCCCGCCCGGCCGGACGTCGAAGCTCGCGCCGGGGCCGATCGCGGTCAAGCCTAGCACCATCGCGTCGGCGGCGTCGAACACCGGCACGGCGAGCGCGCTGACGCCGGGCACCGCGGCATCGACCGCGTGCGCGAGGCGCGCGGCGCGGATCGCCGCCAGTTCACGCTCGAACGGGGCGTCGAAACGCGCGTCGGGCTCGCTGGCCAGGATGACTGCCCGCGGCAGCAACGCGGCGAACAGCTTGCCCGAGGCCGTGCCGCGCAGGCTCATCACGGTGCCGTGGCGCATGCCGACGTGCACCGGCATCGGCCCTTGCTCGGTACGCACGATGGTCGCACCGCGGCTGCCCCAGACCGCGATGCCGACCGTCTGACCGACGCTGATCGCCAGCGCGGGCAACTGCGCGCTGGCCAGCCGCACCGGCTCCGACTGCTGCAGGCTGATCAGCCCGAGCTGCATCGCCAGCGGCCCGAGACCGTAGCGCCCGGTGGCCTCGTCCTGCGCGATCAGCCCCAGCTTGCCGAAGCTCACCAGGTAGGGGTGGGCCTTGGCTGGCGCCATGCCGGCGGCGAGCGCAAGATCCTTCAGTGCCATCGGCCGGCCGGCGTGCACCAGCGCGAGCAGCAGGCGGCCGCCGACCTCGACACTCTGGATGCCCCGCTGGGTCTTGATCGCCATCTGCATGTGGTTTTGTTGAATTCGTTAGACAATAACGAATGTTTGCTCTAAGATCAAGTCCAGTTCAATAAAGACTAACGCGTTCAACGAACTTGCGAACGCCAGCACGGAGCCCGAAACGATGAGCAGCGAGACAAAAAAGGCCTTTGCCAGCCAGGCCGACCTGGAAGAAAAGCAGGTCAGCTTCACGAAGCTGTCCGACCACGCCTACGCGTACACGGCCGAAGGCGATCCGAACACCGGCATCGTGATCGGCGACGACGCCGTGATGGTGATCGACACCCAGGCCACGCCGGCGATGGCGCAGGACGTCATCCGCCGCATCCGCGAGGTGACCGACAAGCCGATCAGGTACGTCGTGCTGACCCATTACCACGCGGTGCGCGTGCTCGGCGCAGCGGCCTATGCGCCTGAGCACATCCTGGCCAGCGAGGACACGCTGAGCCTGATCAAGGAACGCGGCGAGCAGGACAAGGCGAGCGAGATCGGCCGCTTCCCGCGCCTGTTCCGCA
>JBDTUO010000410.1:0-3101 GCA_040007675.1 Rubrivivax sp. | reverse complement strand
CCAGCACCTTGACCAGCGCCGCCGCTTCCTTGTCGTTGCCCGAGCGCGCCGCCTTGACGTAGCGGTGCAGGCTTTTCTCCACCGTGTTCAGGTCGGCCAGGCAGAGCTCGGTCTCGATGACCTCGATGTCGGACACCGGGTCGACCTTGCCGGTGACGTGGATCACGTTGGCGTCTTCGAAGCAGCGCACCACGTTGACGATCGCGTCGGTCTCGCGGATGTGGCTGAGGAACTGGTTGCCCAGGCCCTCGCCCTTGCTGGCGCCGGCGACGAGGCCGGCGATATCGACGAACTCGACGATCGCCGGCACGACGCGCTCGGGCTTCACCAGGCCGGCCAGTTGCTGCAGGCGCGGGTCGGGCAGCTCGACGATGCCGACGTTCGGCTCGATCGTGCAGAACGGATAGTTCTCGGCCGCGATGCCGGCCTTGGTCAGCGCGTTGAAGAGGGTCGACTTGCCGACGTTCGGCAAGCCGACGATGCCGCACTTGAGGCTCATCGCAGACTTTCGCAGGCTCCGGGGGAACCCGCGATTCTAGGCGGTAGGGGGGTGCCGGCCAGGGTCAGCGTTCGATGCGCGCGACTGCCGAGTGGTTGTGGATCGACTCGAAGTTCTCGACCTCGACGACGTAGCGGCCGATGCGCTCGTCGCGGTTCAAACGCAGCGCGACATCACGCACCAGGTCCTCGACGAACTTCGGGTTCTCGTAGGCGCGTTCGGTGACCCATTTCTCGTCGGCGCGCTTGAGCAGCGGCCAGATCTCGCTGCTGGCCTCGTCCTCGGCAAAGCGCACCAGCTCGTGCCAGGGCAGCGGCCGCGATGCGGGCTCGAGAACCTCGACCCGGATCGTCACCAGCGAGCGCTGGTTGTGTGCGCCGTAGTCCGAGATCTCCTTGCTGCACGGGCACAGGCTCTTCACCGGCACCCCGACCTCAGCCCAGGTGGTCGTGCGGCCGGCGCGCGTCTCGGCGATCCATCGGCCTTCGTAGTCGAGCAGGCTGGTCAGCCCGGACACCGGGGCACGTTTGCGCACGAAAAAACTGAAGGCCGCTTCGACCCGCCCCTCGTCGGCGTGCAGGCGCTCGAGCATCTGCGTGTGCCAGCGGCGCAGCGCGGTGGCGTCGAGCGCCTCGCCCGACGCCGCGAGCGCGTCCAGCCAGGCGACGAAGCGCGACATGTGCGTGCCCTTCTGCTCGGCCGGCAGCGCGACGTCGAGCGCCCACAGCGCGGTCGTCGACTGCACCGCACCGGCGACCGACAACTGCACCGGGTAGCGCACCCCCTTGACACCGACACGCTGGATCGGCAGGTGCCGCTCGTCGCGGGCGCTCTGGGTGTCCGGGATGTGCAGGGCGTCGGTGAGAGTGTTCATGCGCGACGTTCGGCGGCTTGGGGTTCCGGGTGCTCAGTGGAGTTCAGAAGTGGCTTCGCTGCGGTCTGGCGCTGTGCGGGTCCGCAGCCCGAGCATCGCACCAATCGGGCCGCCGCGTCGTCGCCCGGGTGTCACGACAGCGTTCGGGTGAATCGAACGGGCGTCGAACGGGCGCGCGGCGCCGCTACCGGCCTCAGAGCCCGACGGCGGCCCGCACCAGGGCCGGCCGGCTGCCGAACCGTTCGCGGATCGAGCGTTCGATGCCGCCGGCGTCGAGCCCGCATTGCGCCAGCAGCAGGGCGGGGTCGCCATGCTCGACGAAGCGGTCGGGCAGGCCCAGCATCAGCAGCGGCCGCAGCACGCCTTCGGCCGCGAGCAGTTCGCCGACCGCGCTGCCGGCGCCGCCGGCGACGCAGCCTTCCTCGACCGTCACCAACGCGTCGTGCTCACGCGCCAGCGCCAGCACCAGATCCCGATCGAGCGGCTTGACGAAACGCATGTTGACCACGCTCGCGTCAAGCGCCTCGGCCGCCTGCAGCGCCGGGTACAGCAGCGTGCCGAACGCGAGGATCGCGATGCGCTGGCCGCCGCGCCCATCGACACGCAGCCCCGACGCCCGACGCCGCTCGCCCAGGCCCCAGGGCCAGGTCGAGAGGTCCGGTTTCACCGCCACGCCGGCGCCGCTGCCGCGCGGGTAGCGCACCGTCACCGGGTGGTCGCGCCCGAACGCGGTCGACAGCGCCTGGCGGCATTCGTTCTCGTCGGCCGGCACCAGCACGCCCATGTTCGGGATGCAGCGGATGAAGGCGATGTCGTAGGCGCCGGCGTGGGTCGGCCCGTCGGCGCCGACGATGCCGGCGCGGTCGAGCGCAAACACCACCGGCAGGTTCTGCAGCGCGACGTCGTGGATCAGCTGGTCGTAGCCCCGCTGAAGGAACGTCGAGTAGATGGCGAGCACCGGCTTCAGCCCTTCGCACGCCATGCCGGCGGCGAAGGTCACCGCGTGCTGCTCGGCGATGCCGACGTCGTGGTAGCGCTTCGGGAATCGCTTGTGGAACTCGACCATGCCCGAACCTTCGCGCATCGCCGGCGTGATGCCGACCAGGCGGTCGTCGGCCGCCGCCATGTCGCACAACCACTGCCCGAAGACGTTCGTAAAGGTCGTCTTGGCCGGCGCGGTCGGCTTCGGGAACCCCTCGGCCGGGTTGAACTTGCCGCTCGCCGCGTGGTACTTGACGGGGTCGGCCTCGGCCAGCTTGTAGCCGTAACCCTTTTTCGTCACGACGTGCAGGAACTGCGGGCCGCGCTTGGCGCGCAGGTTCTCGAGCGTCGGGATCAGCGCGTCGAGGTCGTGGCCGTCGATCGGTCCGACGTAGTTGAAGCCGAACTCCTCGAAGATCGTTCCCGGCACGACCATGCCCTTGGCATGCTCCTCGAAGCGCCGCGCCAGCTCGAACAGCGGCGGCGCGGCCTTCAGCACGGCCTTGGCGCCCTCGCGGGCGGCGGCGTAGGCCTGGCCGCTCATCAGGCGTGCGAGGTACTTGTTGAGCGCGCCGACCGGCGGGCTGATCGACATGTCGTTGTCGTTCAGCACCACCAGCAGGTCGGCGCTGAGGCCGGCGTGCGGCACGCCGGCGTTGTTCAGCGCCTCGAACGCCATGCCGGCGGTCATTGCGCCGTCGCCGATGACGGCCACCGCGCGCCGGTCCTCGCCCTTGAGCTGCGCCG
>JBDTUO010000409.1:0-3115 GCA_040007675.1 Rubrivivax sp. | reverse complement strand
CCCGACGCGTCGAGCAGCAGCGCCTCGTCGTAGCCGTCGTCCAGCGCTTCCATGTTGGCGAGGATCGAGTTCGTGTAGTTGCTCACCGCCTTGGCCTGCGTCATCGTGATGTTGACGTGGTGGCGCGTGTAGCTGCTGGTCTTGACGCGGATGCCGCGCCTGAGGCCTTCCTCGCCGAGGTACGCGCCCCAGGGCCAGGCGGCGATCATCAGGTGGATGGTGCAGCCTTTCGGGCTCACGCCGAGCTTCTCCGACCCGATCCAGGTGAGCGGACGCAGGTAGCAGCTCTTGAGCTGGTTGACGCGCACGACCTCGCGCTGCGCGTCCATCACCTGCTCGAGGGTGAACGGGATCTTCATGCGCAGGATCTTGGCGCTGTTGAACAGCCGCTCGGAGTGCTCACGCAGCCGGAAGATCGCCGTGCCGCGCGCCGCGTCGTAGGCGCGCACGCCTTCGAAGGCACCGCAGCCGTAGTGCAGCGTATGGGTCAACACGTGGATCTTGGCGTCGCGCCACTCGACGAGCTCGCCGTCCATCCAGATCTTGCCGTCGCGATCGGCCATCGACATCGGTGGGTTCCTTCATGGCCCCGGGACGCCCCAGGGATGGGCCTGGGATTCTAGGCCGCTCGGCTGCCGGCGAGCGCCCGCGCTGCCGGCCGCCCCGGCGAAGCGCCTGGGAAGGGCTAAGGATTCGGCGCCCACGGCCGATGACCCCGGGTGGGAGACCGCCGCCGATGAAATCCAGCCCGCTCACCGTGGCCCGCCGCGCCTTGCACCGTGCCGCACGGGCCACCTTCGCTCGCCTGCCGCGGCGGGCGCGCTTCGCCATCTGCCGCCAGCTCGTGCACTGCGACCCGGACCCCGGCGCCGGCCTGGTGGTCAAGATCGCCGAGACGCGCGAGGAACTTGAAGCCTGCTTCGCGCTGCTGCACGACGCCTACGTCGCCAGCGGCTTCATGCAGCCCGACCCGTCCGGCCTGCGCGTGACGCCCTGGCACGCGCTGCCGACGACGACGACGATCTGCGCCACCGTCAACGGCGAGGTCGTCGGCACCTTGTCGATGGTGCGCGACGGCGTGTTCGGGCTGCCGCTGCAGAGCGCGTTCGACCTGAATGCGGTGCGCGCCGAGCCCGGCCAACTGGCCGAGATCTCGGCGCTGGCGATCCGCCCGGACTACCGGCGCACCGGCGGCACGATCCTGTTCCCGCTGATGAAATTCATGTACGAGTACTGCACGCGGTACTTCGACACGCGCCACCTGCTGATCGCGGTCAACCCGAACAAGATCGAGCTGTACGAGGCGCTGCTGTTCTTCCGTCGCCTGACGGCGCAGACCGTCGAGCACTACGACTTCGCGAACGGCGCGGCCGCGGTCGGCGGCGTGCTGGACCTGATGGCCGCGCCCGGTCTGTTCGAGCAGGCCTATCGCGGCCGGCCGGCGCGACGCGACCTGCACCGCTACTTCACGCGCACCCGGCTGGCGCAGATCCAGCTCCCGCCGCGGCCGTATTTCACGACCAACGACCCGGTCATGACGCCGGCGCTGCTGGACCACTTCTTCAACCACCGCACGAACGGCTTTGCGCGCCTGACGATGCGCCAGCGGGTGCTGCTGCACGCGATCTACGATCGCGACGACTACCGCGCGGTGCTGCCGCCGCTCGGGGTCGACGAGCGCGACATCGCGCTCGTGCGGCGCCACCGGCGTCACTCGATCAAGTGCCCCGGCTGGATCGTGATCGACGGCCCGGGCGAGGCGCGGCGCCCGCTGAACCTGGTCGACGCCTCCCAGGGCGGCTGCCGCGTCGAGACCGGCGCGCAGGGGCTGCCGTTGCCGGCCGAGGGCCGACTGACGGTGTTCCTCGGGCGCGGCGTGCGCACCGAGTTGCGCGTGCGCGTCGTGCGCCGCGCGGGCGACGCGGCGTGGGGCTTGATGGTGCTGGAGGCCGACGCCACCTGGCTCGAGGCCGTGCGGGCGCTGGAGCGCGGCGCCACCTACCGCGACCTGAGGGTCGAAGGGTCGCCGTCCGCGGCGACGTCAGGCGAAGGGGGCGCGGGGGGCGCTCGCGCGGGAGCGGCCCCGGCCTGGCCGGCCGCTGCGACCGCCGCGACCTCCTGAAGCGCGCCGGGGGTCGCGGCGGGTCGTCGCAGCGTCCACTGCTCGAGCCGCCCGGCGCGCATTTCGAGCTCGACCGCGGCGCCACCGGGATCGGTCCAGCGCCAACGCTCCGCAGTGGCGCCCTCGGCGTCGATGCGGTCACCGAGGCTGCGCGTCAGCGCGATCACCTGCGTCAGCGTCTGGCCACACCGCAGCCTCGCGTTCAGCATCACCGCGCTGTCGATGTGGCCGACCGGGCGTTGCCCGGCGACGCGCAGCACGCGCAGCGCGCGGCTGAATTGCAGCAGCAGCCAGAAAACGACCCCGCTCACCGCCAGCCCCACACCCGGAAGGCCCCAGCGGGACCAGCCCAGCGCGACCGCCAGCGCCGCCAGGCTCCAGCCGATCACCGATGGATTCATCGCCGTGCCTGCGCCACGCTGGCGCGCGCCGTCAGACCGGCCGGCGCCCGATCTCGGCGCGCAGCGGCGCGGGCAGCCGGCCGAGCATGAAGCGGACCGCCAGCGGGATCAGCACGAGGTCGTCGAGCACGCCGAACACCGGCACGAAGTCCGGGATGAGGTCGAGCGGAAAGATCGCGTAGGCGACGACGGCCAGCGTTCCGAACTTCAGCCAGCCCGGTGCGGCCGGATGGCGCAACGCCCGCCACAGCAGCCGCGCGTCGCCCCGGACCAGGGCCCACAGCATCGACACCCGTTTCCACATCGCTCAGGTTCCTCCGATCAGCCGGCACGCCGGGAGCTCCGGCATCCCCCGCCAAATGGGGCCGGTCCGACCTGGCGCAAGGGGCGCAAGGGCGGGGAGGGCGAGAAGGCGAGCGCGGCGCGCGGCCTGCCCGCCCCACGCTCACCCGAGGTCACGCACGGCGTCGATCGCCTGCTCGATGCGGTCGACGGCGTGGACTGTCAGCCCCTCGATCGCGCGCTTCGGCGCGTTGGCGCTGGGGACGACGGCGACGCTGAAGCCGAGCTTGGCGGCTTCCTTCAGGCGTTC
>JBDTUO010000408.1:0-3118 GCA_040007675.1 Rubrivivax sp. | reverse complement strand
GGTGATCTCGACCCGCAGCGCCGCCTGCGGCAGCCCGTGGGCGGCGAGCGCCTCGTGCAACTTCGCGCCGAGGTCGGTGCGCAGGAACATCAGCACCGGCATGTTGACCGAGATCGGCACGTCGAGGCCGGCGTGCGTGCGCCACAGCTTGGCCTGGCGCGCGGCTTCGCCGAGCAGCCACTCCGACATCGGCACGATCAGCCCGGTCTCCTCGGCCAGCGGGATGAAATCCTTCGGCGGCACCAGCTGACCGTCGCGCTGCCAGCGCATCAGGGCCTCGACCCCGAAGACGCGCCCGGTCTTGACGTCGATCTGCGGCTGGTAGTGCAGCACCAGCTCCTTGCGCTCGATCGCCTTGTGCAGCGCGGTCTCGCGCTCGAGCTTGTCGCGCGCGGTGCCGGCGAGCGACGGGCTGTAGATCGCGAGGTTGTTGCGCCCCTGGTCCTTGACCGAGTACATCGCGAGGTCGGCGTTGCGCAGCAGGTCGACGATGCTGTCGCCGTCGCGCGGGTACATCGCGACGCCGACGCTGGCGGTGACGAAACACTCCTGGCCGCCGACGACGATAGGCTCGCGCATCACTTCGAGGATGCGCTCGGCGACGTGCTGGGCCGACTCCACCCCCTGCACCTCGGGCAGCAGCGCGACGAACTCGTCGCCGCCGAGCCGGCCGACGGCCTCGAGCGCCCGGTGCGAGCGGGCGCCGACCGCCTCGAGCGCCCCTTCGAGCAACTGGTCGGTGTGGCGCACGCAGCCGCGCAGGCGCTGCGCGACCTGCCGCAGCAACTCGTCGCCGCTGCCGTGGCCGAGGGTGTCGTTGATGACCTTGAAGCGGTCGAGGTCGATCAGCAGCAGCGCGAAGCCGTGCTGCAGCCGGCGCGCCTGCTCGAGCGCGCGTTCCGCCCGCCAGATCAGCTGGTGGCGGTTCGGCAGCCCGGTCAGGGTGTCGAAGTTGGCCAGGTGGCGGATGCGGTCCTCCGCGGCGCGGCGGTCCGTCACGTCCTGCACGATCCCGGTGTAGCCGATGCACTGGCCCTGCTCGTTGAATTCGGGCTCGGCCTCGACGTGCACGACCCGGCGATGGCCGTCGAACTGCTCGATCGTCACGTCCTCGGCCAGCACGCTGCTCTGGCGCAGGCGCTCGCGCAGCACGCGCATCAGCACCCGACGCTCCTCATCGGGGACCATGCGCAGCATGCGCCGCAGCTCGACGCGCTCGGTCGGCGGCAGGCCGAACAAGCGCAGGCCCTCGGGCTGCATCCACAGCGTGCGCTCCGCGCGCCGCCAGTCGAAGCTGCCCATGCGCGCCAGGTCCTGCGCACGCGCCAGTCGGGCCTTGCTGCGTTCGAGCTCGATTCGGGTGCGCGAACTGCGCAACAGGAAGTTCAAGCGCTCGGACAACAGGCTCCACTGCGGGGCCTTGACGAAGAAGTCGCTCGCGCCCGCCTGGTAGGCGCGGGCAATGGACGCGTCGTCGTCGAGGCCGGTCAGCATCAGCACCGGAACGTGCTCGAAACCCGGGCGGCGGCGCAGCTGGCGGCAGGTCTCGAAGCCGTCCAGCCCCGGCATCTGCGCGTCGAGCACGATGAGGTCCGGCGTCCAGCCCGCGACCAGACTGATCGCCTGCTCGCCGCGTGTCGCGTCGGTGATCAGGAATCCATGGCTGCGCAGCGCCGCCGCGGTCAACATCAGATTGACCTCGTCGTCGTCCACCAGCAGCACGCGCGGCGGTTCCGGCGGGGGGTCGGCGGCGAACGGCGGCGGGGTCATGCGGGGCTCGACGGCATCACGCGGGAAGCATAGCCCGAACGACCGCCAGGGTCCGTGCACCTTCCTCGCGCAAGGCCTGCAAGGGCGCGCCGAGCACGGCGGCGTCGCCCGATTTGGCCTGATGCTCGACGCCGGCGCAGAGTCCCGCGAAGGTGTTCGCGCCGACGCTGGCCGACGACGACTTCAAGGTGTGCGCCACCCGACCGACCTCGGCCACCCGGTCGGCCGCGGGCTGGTGCCCCAGCTCGGCCTCGTCGAGCGAGGCCAGATGGCGCAGCAAGGACGCCTCGTAGGTGCGCAGCACCTGCGCGATGAATCCCCGGCTGCCGTCGGGATCGAGCTGGCGCAGCCGTTCGATCGCCTCCGGGTCCAGCGTCGCGCGCGGCTCACCCGCGCCCGCATCGGGCTCGGGGTGACAACGACGGAAGCGGCGGGTCGGAAACATCGTCGGCAGACGGTGGTGAGTGTGGCATCAAGATCGCGTCGGCGCATCGGGGTTGGGCGCGAGCCCACCGTCCGACGCCGCACGCAACGGCTGTCACCGGCATATCGGCGCGGGCACGCGGAACTTGACGCTGCCGGCGGCCGTCCGCGCTGCGCGCCTCACAGGCACCCGCTCCGTACAATCACCCGATGCAGCGATCGAAGGCGCCGGCGGGCCGCAATGCACCGACGCGCCCGCCCCGGGCGGCCCTTACCGCATCGGGCTCGACGGCGCCGGTCACGCTCGCCACCGTGCTGACGGCCACGCTCGCCGGTTGCAGCGCCGCCGATGGCGCCGGCGCGTTGGGTGCGCTGGCATTGCTGATCGCGGCCGCGGTGGGGGGCGCTGTCGGCTGGCTGGTCTGCACGCTGCGCCAGCGGGAAACCCTGCATTCCGCACGCCAGCAGGCACGACTCGCGCGGAGCCTGCTGTCCGGGGCCTGGCTTACCGACGCCGCGCACCGCCTGCTCGCCGCCGGGCCGGCGGGCGCCGCCGGGAGGGCACTGCCCGAGACGCTCGACGCCTCTTCCGCCGAAGGCGGCGACCTCGCACAACGCCTGGCCGCCGAAGCGAGCATCGACGCGCTGCCGGTGCGCCGCCGCACCGACGGCAGCACGTGGGAGCTGGCGGCGCGGCCGCGCTTCGATGCCAGCGGGGCCTTCGCTGGCCACGTCGGCACGCTGCGACGGCTCGAGATCGACGCCGCATCAGCCGCCGCACTGGCTGCGTTGGCCGACGCTACCGGCGGTGTCCTGCTGGTGCTGCAGCAGGTCCCGGGCACCGCGTCATGGCAGGTGCTCGCTGCCAACGAGGCGGCGCGCGCCGCGGTCGGCGATGCGCCGACGCTCGACGATGCGCGCATTG
>JBDTUO010000407.1:0-3127 GCA_040007675.1 Rubrivivax sp. | reverse complement strand
TGCCGAGCGCCAGCAACCGGGGCATCAGCACGCCGGCCATCAGCACCGGGAGCACCAGCAGCGCCGCGAAGTTGAAACCGGTCGTGCGGTCCAGCTCGTGCAACGCGACGAAGAACACGAGGTCGACGCCGATCGTCGCCGCCCATTGGGCGCGGCGCCGCGCGACGCCGGGCTCGACGCCGCGCCCGCCGAACCGGGGCAACAACCAGTACAGCAGCGCCAGCGCCGCGTAGCTCAGGCACAGCGTCGCCACCAGCGAATCGCCCTGATCGAGCGTCGAGCGGGCCGCACCGAGCGCCAGCACCAGAGCGACGCCGACTCCCGCCCGCGCGCCGGCGTACAGCCGCACGACACGACCGAGGGGTCCGCCGGAATCGCGCGGCGGCAGCGCCTCGGCGCGCGCCGCGAAGCGCGAATCGGCAGCCTGCGTCTCGGGGCCGAGTTCAGCCGCCCCATCTTCGGCGCGCCGCCCGCCGCCCCGGCGGTCGACGCTCCGGCGTTCGGCGTCGACGTTCAGCCCAGCCTCCGGGCACCGCCGCCGTGCCGTGCCGCCGCGGACGGTCCCGCGCGGCGGCGCGCCGCGCGTGCCTCAGCGGGGGCCGGCAAGGCGGTGCGCATCACTGCAGTAGCGGCGGCCCTCGACGTCGCTGATGGCCTCGGCCGGCGGCAGGTGCAGCCCGCAGTGCGAGCATGTGACCATCGTCGCCGGGCCGCGGCGCCCCCGTGTGCGCCGTGCCGCATCCGACGGGCCGGTGGGTCGACCGCGCAGCAGCAGCCACAGCACGATGCCGACCACGAGCAGCACGAGCAGGTATTTCAAGGCCATCGGGTGGGTCTCACAGCGGTCGGTGCAGCAGCACTTCGAGCACGAAGCGCGAGCCGACGTACGACAACAGCAGCAGCAGCGCCCCGGCGTACAACCAGCGCGTCGCCTGGCGGCCACGCCAGCCACGCAGGTGGCGACCGAGCAGGAGCGCGGCGAATACCGCCCAGCCGAGCAGCGAGAAC
This sequence comes from Rubrivivax sp., assembly GCA_040007675.1. GTDB lineage: Bacteria > Pseudomonadota > Gammaproteobacteria > Burkholderiales > Burkholderiaceae_C > Rubrivivax. The sequence goes on along the minus strand of JBDTUO010000407.1, from coordinate 2,119 downwards.
ACCGTCTTGTGGTCCCACTGCCATTGGGCACGGTGCACGATGCCGAGTGCGAGTGTCGCTGTCAGCACGACGAAGCCGGCGTCGACGAAGCGAAAGGTCAGGCGCTCGAGTTGCAGCAGCGGCATGCCGTTGCCGTGGCCGGCGCCGGGCCCGCGCAGGCGCAGCCGTCGTTCGGCGTTGCCGAGCAGCGCCGCGTGCAGCACGGCCACCCCGAACAGGCCGTACGACGCCACGCCGAGCGCGAAGTGCAAGGGCGCCCAGGTCGAATCGATCGCCCGCACGTCGCCGGGGAAGACCCATGCCAGCGCCACCGCCGCGGCGCCGCTGGCGGCGAGCACTCGACGCACCGCGGGCAGCGGCACGAAGCGGCTTTCCACGGTGTGCACCGCGATCACGAGCCAGACCGTCATCGACAGCACCGGCGCGAAGCCGAGCCGCGCGCCCTCCGCGGTCTGGCCCCAGCCGCCGATGTCGAACATCAGCACGAACAGGTGCAGCGTCCAGCCGGCGACCAGCGCGGCGGCGGCGGCCCGCATCGGCAGCCCGCCGCCACCGCCGAGCGGCGCGGGCCCCGGATCGCGCGCGCCGCCGGCCGCGACCCGCGCCGCGCGACCGGGCCACGTCGCCACGACGTAGCCGATCACCGCCGCGACCGCCAGCCACAGCGGCGACGTGCCGGTCCAGGTGCCAGACCCCGATAAAATCATGGTCCACAGTGTATCCACCGGCCTGCGCGCGGCGTTGCGCCGCAAGCGGCCCGCTTCCCATGGCTTCCACCCTCACCGACCGCCTGTCGCGCCTCGTCAAGACGATGCGCGGCCAGGCGCGCATCACCGAATCCAACGTGCAGGACATGCTGCGCGAGGTCCGCATGGCGTTGCTGGAGGCCGACGTCGCGCTGCCGGTGGTGCGCGACTTCATCCAGCGCGTCAAGGACAAGGCCCTCGGGCAGGAGGTCGCGGGCTCGCTGAACCCCGGCCAGGCGCTGGTCGGCATCGTGCACAAGGAACTCGCTCGCACGATGGGCGAGACCGACGCCGCCGGCGCGCTCAAGCCTTCGGCCGGGCTGGACCTCGCCGCACAGCCGCCGGCGGTCCTGTTGATGGCCGGCCTGCAGGGCGCGGGCAAGACGACGACGACCGCCAAGCTCGCACGCCACCTGATCGTGCAGCGCAAGAAGAAGGTGCTGACGGTGTCGGCCGACGTCTACCGGCCGGCGGCGATCGAGCAGCTCAGGACCGTGACCGCGCAGGCGGGCGCCGAATGGTTCCCGTCGGCGCCGGAACAGTCGCCGGTGCAGATCGCCGCGGCGGCCCTCGATCACGCCCGGCGCCACTACTTCGACGTGCTGCTGGTCGACACCGCCGGACGCCTCGCGATCGACGAGGCGCTGATGGCGGAGATCCGTGCGCTGCACGCGGTGCTCAAGCCGATCGAGACGCTGCTCGTGGTCGATGCGATGCAGGGTCAGGACGCCATCAACACTGCCAAGGCGTTCAAGGATGCCCTGCCGCTGACCGGCATCGTGCTGACCAAGCTCGATGGCGATTCGCGCGGCGGCGCTGCGCTGTCGGTGCGGCAGATCACCGGCAGCCCGATCAAGTTCGCCGGCGTGTCGGAGAAGATCGACGGCCTCGAGGTCTTCGACGCCGAGCGCCACGCCGGCCGCGTGCTCGGCATGGGCGACATCGTCGCGCTGGTCGAGGAAGTGCAGAAGGGTGTCGACGTCGAGGCGGCGCAGAAGCTGGCCGACCGCGTCAAGACCGGCGCTTTCGACCTCGACGACTTCCTGCTGCAGATCTCGCAGATGAAGAAGATGGGTGGCCTGAGCAGCCTGATGGACAAGCTGCCGAGCCAGTTCACCGCCAAGGCCGCCGGCGCCGACATGGACCGCGCCGAGCGTGACGTGCGCCGCATGGAAGGCATCATCCGCTCGATGACCGCCCTGGAGCGACGCAAGCCGGAACTGCTCAAGGCCAGTCGCAAGCGCCGCATCGCCACCGGTGCCGGTGTGCACGTGCAGGAGGTCAACCGGCTCTTGAACCAGTTCGGCCAGATGCAGGGCATGATGAAGAAGATGAAGGGCGGCGGCCTGATGAAGATGATGAAGCGCATGGGC
>JBDTUO010000406.1:0-3137 GCA_040007675.1 Rubrivivax sp. | reverse complement strand
TGCTCGCCGATGTCCTCGACGACGCGGCCGAGCCGGTCCCGCACCACCGCGCGCTGACCGTCGCGGCCCTGCAGGTCGGTGTCGAAGCTGCGCTCGATGCCGTCCAGACCGCGCTGCTCGACGTCGGTGAAGCCGACCACCTGAGCCGCCGACTCGCCCTCCGGGTAGCTGCGGCGGAAGCCGTCGACGAGCGTCAGGCCCTTGACGCCCTGCTGTTGCAGCGCGTGCAGCGGCGCGCGCGCCGCGACCTCGACGCCGCGCCGCAGGTAGACGAAGTGCGCGCTGCTCCTGAGCTTGCGGTCGAGCTCGGCCGGCTTCATGCCGACTGCCTGGGCCAGCGCGCGCCGCTGGTCGGCGTTGGCCTCGAACGCCGGTGCATCGACGACGACGTCGACCGCGGGCACGCTGCCGGCCAGCATCTGGCCGTTGCGGTCCAGCACACGGCCGCGCCCGGCGGGCACGTCTTCAGTGTGCAGGTAGCGCTTCTCGCCCTGGCGCTGGTAGAAGTCCGCGTGCAGCACCTGCACCCACACCGCGCGCGCGGCGAGGCCGATGAAAGCCAGGGCCACCAGCGCGACGACGAAGCGCGAGCGCCCGGGCGGCGTGCGCGACGCCAGCAGCGGGCTGGTCGCGTAGTTGACACTGCGCACGTTGGCGCCCGGCATGCGGCCGCGGCCACCGGTGACGGGGCGGATGCTCATCGCGCCGCGTCCGATCCGCGGGCGGCCGACCCCACCGGGGTCGATGCCGACGGCGCCGCCGGATCGACCACGTACTCGGTCACGCCGGCAGTCGCCTGCCGCATCTTCAGCTTCTCGCGCGCGACCCGTTCGACGCGCAGCGGCGTCGACTGCGCCTGGCGTTCGGCCTCGAGCCGCTGGCGGTCGAGGTCGAGCGCCTGCGCCGCGCCGCGCGCGCGATCCAGCGCCGCGAACAGCCGGCGCGACTCGTACGAGGTCTTGACGAGCGCCAGGCTGCTCGCGAGCAAGATGGCCAGCAGCAGCAGGTTCAGGCGCATCACGGCGCCGTCGTCCGTTCGGCGATGCGCAGCACCGCCGAGCGCGCACGCGGGTTGACCGCCAGCTCGGCGGCGCCCGGCCGCACCCGGCCGAGGGCCTGCAGCCGCAGCGCGCGCGGCGGCGCCATCGGCACGCGCCGATCGGGCACGTCGCGGCTCTCGCGCAGGATGAAGGTCTTGACGATGCGGTCTTCGAGCGAGTGGAAGCTGATCACCGCGATCCGGCCGTGCGGCGACAGCAGCGCCAGCGCCTCGTTCAGCCCCTGTTCGAGGGCTTCGAGCTCGGCGTTGACGTAAATCCGAAGAGCCTGAAACGTGCGCGTCGCTGGGTCCTGCCCCGGCTCGCGGGTCTTGACGACACCAGCCACGAGCGCGGCAAGCTGACCGGTGGTGCGAAGCGGCTGCCCGAGCTCTCGGCGAGCAACAAGCGCCTTTGCAATCTGAAAAGCAAACCGTTCTTCCCCATGGTCGCGGATCACCTTGGTAAGCGTGCGCTCGTCGGCGCGGGCCAGGAAATCCGCGGCGGTCTCGCCGCGGGTCGTGTCCATGCGCATGTCCAGCGGCGCATCGAAGCGAAAGCTGAAACCGCGCGCCGGGTCGTCGATCTGCGGCGAGCTCACGCCCAGGTCGAGCAGCACGCCGTGCACCCGCTGGATGCCGCGTTCCGCGAGCTGCTCGCGCATCTGCGCGAAGCTGGCATGCACGATCTCGAAGCGGGCGTCGTGAATGCCATCGCGCGCGGCAGCCACCGCCGCGGGATCGCGATCGAACGCGACCAGTCGCCCCTGCGGCGACAGCCGGTCGAGCAGTGCTCGCGCGTGACCGCCGCGGCCGAAGGTGCCGTCGACATACAGGCCGTCGGGCGACGTGATCAGCGCGTCCACCGCCTCGGCCAGCAGCACCGGCGTGTGCACCAGCGGCGGTGCCGTCATCGGAGCACGAAGCCGCGGATCTCGACCGGCATCGGCTGCGTCAGCAGCTGCGACTCGTGCGCGGCGTGGCGCCCGGCGTCCCACAGTTCGAGCGCCCGGCCGTTGCCGATCAGCAGCACCTCCTTGTGCAGACCGGCCGCGGCGCGCAGCTCTGGCGGCACCAGCACCCGCGCGCTGCCGTCGATCTCGACGTCGACCGCGCTGCCGAGGAAGACACGGCGCCACGGGTCGGCGTCCATGCTCATCGACATCAGGCGCTCGCGCGTGGTTTCCCAGAGCTGGCGCGGCAGCACCCACAGGTAACCGTCGGGGTGCTTGGTGAGCGTCAGACGGCCTTCGCACGCCTGCATCAGCAAGTCGCGCTGACGGACGGGGACGGTGATCCGCCCCTTGGCGTCCAGCGCAATCGCCGACGTCCCTTGAAAAACTGTCTCCGCCACCCTCTGCCCGCCACAATGAGACAGGAAATCCCACTCATCGACACTTTAACGGACCGCGTGACCCGGGTCAACGGGGTTGGACGGAAAATTCAATCAAATCAAGAGCTTACAAGTCAAAGCTCAGGCAACCTCGAAAAATAGTCGCGCAAAAACAAAGACCTGCAGAAGTGAGTGAAAGCTTTGCTTCAGCAGATTGGCTGCCCCGGGGCGGCTCGAGCGCGTGACCGCGCGTGATCTGCGTCACGAAACGCGCGCTCGCCCGCGGCGGCCAGTCCCCATGTCGCAGAACGCGACGCCCAACCGCAGCGCACCGACGGCGCAGCAGCACCGTTCAGCGCTGCTCGGGTGGCAGCTCGCGAATCGGCGCTGCGAAGACCGCATGCGCCGCCGGGTCGACCGGCCGGTGGCGCATCGTGCTGGTGGCGGGATGGCGCGACAGGGCGTTGCCGCCGCGCCAGTCGCGCGCCGGGCGCACCGGCCGCGGCGTGAAGCCACCCCCGCAGTTCGGGCAGACGCCGACCAGCACCTGCTCGACACAGCGGGCGCAGAAGGTGCACTCGAACGAGCAGATCCGGGCCTCGGTCGACGCCGGTGGCAGCGCAACGGCGCAGTGTTCGCAGACCGGGCGCAGTTCGAGCATCGGAGATCCGCCGCTCTCGCGGTCAGCCCTTGCGGTGCGGGGCGGGGCGGGTCTTCGCGGCGGCTTTCGGCGCGGCGGTTTTCGGCGCGGCCGCCTTGGGCGCGCCC
>JBDTUO010000405.1:0-3137 GCA_040007675.1 Rubrivivax sp. | reverse complement strand
GATCGCCGTCAAGCGCGTGCTGACGCGCGACGGCAGCAGCAGCTACTACATCAACAGCCAGCCGGTGCGCCGGCGCGATGTGCACGACGTGTTCCTCGGCACCGGCCTGGGGCCGCGCGCCTACGCGATCATCGGCCAGGGCACGATCAGCCGCATCATCGAGAGCCGGCCCGAGGAACTGCGCATGTTCCTCGAGGAAGCGGCCGGCGTGTCCAAGTACAAGGAGCGCCGGCGCGAGACCGAGAATCGCCTGAAGGACACGCGCGAAAACCTCACGCGCGTCGACGACATCCTGCGTGAGCTCAACGCCAACCTCGCCAAGCTCGAACTGCAGGCCGAGGTGGCGCAGCGCTACCGCACGCTGCAGGCGCAGGGCACGCTGCGGCAACACCAGCTGTGGTTCCTGAAGCACCGCGATGCGGCCGGCGAAGAAACGCGCGTGGCCCAGGCGGCGGCCGAGGCGCAGACCGCGCTCGACGCACGGGTGGCCGAGTTGCGCCGCATCGAGGCCGAGCTGGAGGCGATCCGCCAGTCACATTACGCGGCCAGCGACGCGCTGCACGGACGCCAGGGCGAGCTGGCCGACGCCGCACTCGAGGTCAGCCGGCTCGAGGAGCGCATCCGCTACGTCGTCGACGGTCGCACCCGCCTGCAGCAGCGTGACGCCGAACTGCAGGCACAGGACACGCAGTGGACCGCCCGGCGGGCGGCGGCGACCGACGAGATCGACGCCGCTGCGGCGCAGGCCAGCGAGGCCGAGGCGCAGGCGACGGCTCTGGCGGCACAGGCCGAGGAGCAGGTCGCCCAGCTGCCGGACGCGGAAGGTGCGCTGCGCGCCGCGCAGGCGCGGGCCGCCGCGCAGCGCGGCGCCGTCGGCCAGGTGCAGCAGCAGATCCAGGTGCTCGCGGTCGAGCACCGCAACATCGACGACCAGCTGCGCACGCTCCAGGCACGTCGCGACCGCCTGGCCGGCGAGCAGCAGGGGCTGGCGGCGCCGGAGGCGGAGCGGCTGGCTGCGCTGCGCCGTCAGACCACGGCCGACGACGACGCGCACCAGACGGCCGACGCGCGCTGGCACGGGTTGCAGGACGCGCTGACCGGTCTGGACGACGAGCGACGCGCTGCCGCCGCCGCGGTCGCGCAGGAAGGCGGCGCGCTGGCTGACCTGTCGGCCCGGCTCGACGCGCTGCGGGCGCTGCAGGAAAAGGTCCAGACCGAGGGCAAGCTCAAGCCCTGGCTGGCGCGCCATGGGCTGGACAGCCTGCAGGGCCTGTGGCGCCAGGTGCACATCGAGTCGGGCTGGGAACCGGCGCTCGAGTCGGCGCTGCGCGAGCGATTGAGCGCGCTGGCGGTCAGCCGGCTCGACGTCGTGCGCGCCTTTGCCGCCGACGCACCGCCGGCGCGGCTGGCGTTCTACTCGCCGCCAGCGGCCGCGATCACGAACACGCACCAGACCCTGGCGCGCCTGTCGGACCTGCTGCGACTGCAGGACAGCGGGCTGAACGCGCTGCTGAACGACTGGCTGGAGGGTGTCTACGTCGCCGACAGCCTCGACGCCGCGCTCGCCCAGCGCGCCCAGTTGACCCACGGCGAGGTCGTGATGACGCGCGAGGGCCACGCGGTGTCGCAGTTCGCGGTGGCCTTCTACGCGCCGGATACCGAGCAGGCCGGCATGCTGGCGCGCGCGCAGGAGATCGAGAACCTCGAGCGGCGCCAACGCGCCCAGGCCCTGATGGCCGATGAGTCGCGCGCCGTCTCGGTGCGGCTGGAGGCTGCCTACACCGATGCGGCGCAGCACCTCGCGCAGGCGCGACGCGAGGTCGGCGAGGCGCAGGCGCGTGCGCACCAGGGCCACCTCGAGCTGCAACGCCTGGTGCAGCAGGCCGAGGCGGCTGAGGCGCGCCGCAGCCAGCTCGGCGGTGAACTCGACGAGATCGACGCCGCGCTGCAAACCGCGCAGGCGCAGCGCAGCGTCGGCGAGGCGCGCTTCGACGAGCTCGACCAGCAACTGGCCGCGGCGCAGGAGCGCCATGCGGCGCTGGACGACGAGGTGATCGGCGCCGAGCGGACGCTGGCCGACGCCCGCGAGCGGCTGCGCACGATCGAGCGCCAGGCGCAGGAGGCGCAGTTCCAGCAGCGCTCGTTGCACGCCCGGCGTGCGGAGCTCGAACGCGCGATCGAGACCGCGGTGCAGCAACTGGCCGCGAATGCCGAGGCGGCTGGCCAGGTGGCGCGCGAACTCTCCACGCTCGACGACGCGTCGGCGCAGGCGGGCCTCCAGCAGGCGCTGGCGCTGCGCGTGGCGCGCGAACAGTCGCTGGCGGCCGCGCGCAGCGAGTACGACGCGCTGAGCGCCCGACTGCGCCAGACCGACGAGCAGCGGCTCGGGGCCGAACGCAGCCTGGACCCGCTGCGCGAACGCATCGGCAAGCTCCAGCTCGAGCTGCAGGCCGCACAACTCGGAGGCGCGCAGTACCAGGACCAGCTGACTGCGGCCGCGGTCGATCTGGCTGCGCTGGCGGCGTCGATCGAGGACGGTGGCGTCAAGCTGTGGGGACTGCAGGGCGAGATCGACCGCCTGCAGCGCGAGGTCGCGGCGCTGGGCGCGGTCAACCTGGCCGCGCTCGACGAGCTGACGACGGCGAGCGAGCGCAAGACCTTCCTGGACGCGCAGAACGCCGACTTGCTGGACGCGATCGGCACGCTCGAGGACGCCATCCACAAGATCGACCTCGAGACGCGTGAACTGCTCAGGCAGACCTTCGAGCAGGTCAACGGACACTTCGGCCGCATGTTCCCGAGCCTGTTCGGCGGCGGCACGGCCCGGCTGGTGATGACGGGCGAGGAAATCCTCGATGCCGGCGTGCAGGTGATGGCACAGCCGCCGGGCAAGAAGAACAGCACGATCCATTTGCTGTCCGGCGGCGAGAAGGCGCTGACGGCGATCGCGCTCGTGTTCGCGATCTTCCAGCTCAACCCGGCGCCGTTCTGCCTGCTCGACGAAGTGGACGCGCCGCTCGACGACGCCAACACGGACCGCTATGCCAAACTCGTCATCGAGATGAGCCAGGGCACGCAGTTCCTCTTCATCAGCCACAACAAGATCGCGATGGAAATGGCCGAACAGCTGATCGGGG
>JBDTUO010000404.1:0-3143 GCA_040007675.1 Rubrivivax sp. | reverse complement strand
AGCATCATCGCCAGCGCCGGCAAGAGGTTGCCGAACGGAATCGGCAGCACGACGAGCACGGCCATCAGCCCGATCGTCGCAGCGATTCCAGACCGGTGACCTGGCAATGCAAGGTGACTCATCCTGGCCTTGGCGAATCGCCCGGCCATGGCATAGGCCGACGCCAGCAGGCCCAGCACCCGCTGCGCCCAATGCCGCGGCAGTTCCAGCTCAGCCACCTGTCGGGGAAGGGCTGCGCAGGCGTGGCCACGCCACATCGCGATGGCCAGCGCGGCCATCCCCAGCCCGAGCACCGTGCCCACCCCCGGCACGGGCAGCAGGCAAGGCCCAGCCATCAACAGCAGCAAGGTACCGTGTGCCGCAGGCCCGTGGGCCTGCGCGAGGGTGTGCATCGACACGCGCTCCTCGGACAAAGCCGCAGCGGTTTCCCTTAGGCGCTGCACGATGGGCGCTGTCATGGCATACCGCTGGGGGTCGCCGGGCGGCGAATCATCACCACCACCAAGGTCACCACGGTCAATGGCACGGCGAAGCCCAGCATCACCCCAGAGAAGGCCTGCAACGCGTCGTGCTGCTGCGCCGCCAGGATCAGGTAAGTCACGTAGGCGATGTAGTAACCCAGGAAGACGCCGCCTTCCCAGCGCGCGATCTCTCGGCCGGTCATGAAGACGGGCAGGCAGGCCAGGGCCACCGCCAGCATGACCCAGATGTCGAAGGCCAGCAGTGATGGCGCGATCGCCAGGCCAAGGTCGCCCGACACCAGCCCCGAAACGCCCAGGCAACCCAGGATGTTGAAGGTGTTGCTGCCAACGACATTGCCCACGGCGATGTCGCGTTCGCCCTTGATGGCGGCCGTGATGCTGGTGGCGACCTCGGGCATGCTGGTGCCGGCGGCGACGATCGTCAGGCCGATGACGAGATCGCTCACGCCCATGGCCTTGGCAAAGTTCACCGAGGCCTGCACCAGGTAGTCCGAGCCGAACACCAGCGCCACCAGGCCCACAGCGATCAAACCGATCTGCGCCGCCCAGTGGCTGTCCCAGGCACCGGCCTGGGCGGGCTGGATCTCATCGGCAAACTCGTCCTTCGCAGCCTGCGTCTCGCGTCGCGACTGCACGACCAGGAACACGGTGTAGGCCAACAGCAGGACCAACAGGATTCCGCCGTCCATGAAAGACAGCCGGCCATCCAGCGAAAGCGCCAGCAGCAGCAGGCTGGCGCCCAGCATGATCGGCACCTCTTGCCGGATCAACTGGATGTTGACCACCAGCGGTGCGATCAAGGCACTGATGCCCAGGATGAACAGCACGTTGAAGATGTTGCTGCCCACCACGTTGCCGATGGCGATGTCGGTCTTGCCGTCGAGCACGGCGCCGACGCTCACCGCGACCTCGGGCGCGCTGGTGCCAAGGGCCACGATGGTGAGGCCGACGACGAGCGGGCTGATGCCAAACGACATCGCCAGCTTGGACGCACCGCGCACCAGCGTGTTGGCACCGATCACCAGGAGGATCAGGCCGCCGAGAAACATGAGCATGCTCATGACCGGGGACCGTAGCCACAAGTGTCCTCCCGTCCAGGGACGGCCCGTCTCATGCAGACCTCCTCACGAGGCGACTTCCGTGTCGCCGTCGTAGCGCGCAAGGGAGAACGTGGCCCCCATCACGCGGCCACTTGTCCGGTCGGTCGAGGGCCTGAGCCAGCACCTCGACTGCGCCACATCACGATCAGCAGGTGCAGACCTGCCCCCAGCAAGATCAGCAGCGCGCTGCCGAGACCCCAGACGACCCAGGCCACCACGGTCAGTCCGCCGGCCAGCGCCGGTGCGGCCTGAAGCAGGCTCTCGACTGCCGGTTCCAGACCCGACAGGAGCGAGGTCAGCACCTGGGCGACCTCCGGCGGCACCCAGGGGGCCAGCCACTCCGGCAGAAGCAGGCCTCCTGCGTCCGATGCAGCGCCTGAAGCCGCGTCCGATGCGGCACCCGTCAGCGCGCCGGCATTGGAGACCGCCCACACGGCGGCAGCGTGCATCGCCCAGGCCGCCAGCGACCAAAGCGCCAGAAGGCTGAAAACCAGAAACCAGTTGAGTGCGTAGAGCATGTTCTATTCGTCTTAGTTGGTGATGTATGCAGAAGGGAGCGCTCAGTGCGCCCTACGACACCTGATCGGGCCACAGGGGTGTCAGGCCTCAGACCACCGCTTGTTGATTGATCAGCGCGACGGCGAATCATCGGTGCCAACGCAGCCAGAAGGAATCAGCGATACAGTGAGCGCAACTTCGGTTTTTCCGATATGAGTGCTGCAGCATGCTGAACTACCGCCACCTCTACTATTTCTGGGTCGTCACCAAGGAAGGCGGTTTCACCCGCGCGGCCGAGCGGCTGGACATGGCGGTGCAGACCATCAGCGCGCAGGTGCGCGAACTTGAGAAGGCCCTCGGACACCAGCTCCTCAAGCCAGCCGGCCGGGGCGTGGCGATGACCGAAGCGGGACAGGCGGCTTTCGCCCGCGCCGAGGAAATCTTCCAGCTCGGGCAGGTCATCCCCGAAGAAGTTCGCGAGGCCGCCAGCGGCAAGGTCGCACGCCTGGCCGTGGGGCTGTCAGACGGCATCTCCAAGCTGGCGGCGCATGCGCTGCTGGCCCCGGTGCTGGCAACGCCGACGCTGCGGCTGCTGTGCCACGAGGGCGAGTTCGAGCAACTGCTGGGCGAGCTGGCGATGCACCAACTGGACCTGGTGTTGGCAGGGCAACCCGCACCCCACAACCCGAATCTCCGGCTCACCAGCGAGCGCTTGCTCGAATCGCCGGTCGACTGGTATGGGCCCGCTGCTCTGGTGAGCAAGCCCGCAGTGGCGGAGTTTCCGCAGTCGCTTGCCAGGCTGCCGGTGCTGCTGCCGACCGGGCATTCAGCCCTGCGCCCCCGGCTGGACCGCTGGTTCGATGCCCAAGGACTGCGGCCGCACATCGTCGGAGAGTTCGAGGACAGTGCGCTCCTGGCCGTCTTTGCGGCCAGAGGACTGGGCGTGTTCCCGGTCAGCCGCTTCGGCGCTGCCGACGTGGCGTTGATGCGTGGCTTGCGGCACTTGGGCGCTTGCGAGGGCGTGCTGGAGGAGATCCACGCTATTCGCTCACGCCGCGGTCAG
>JBDTUO010000403.1:0-3144 GCA_040007675.1 Rubrivivax sp. | reverse complement strand
CTAGGATGCGCGGTGGTAGCCCGTCGCCAGGAGGGCGGGTGCCGCAAGCGAAGGAATGATGGATCAAAGCGTATTCAAGCCCCTGCATTCGCCGCGCTGCACTGTGGCTTGCTCCTCGTGCAACCTGCGCGAGATCTGCCTGCCGGTCGGATTGACGCAGGAAGAGTTGCAATACATCGATCATCGACTGGTCAGTTCACGGAGGAAGGTCCCCCGGGGTGCCAAGCTCTTCCAGGAGGGTGATCGCTTCACCGCGATCTACGCCATATGGACCGGCTTCTTCAAGACTTGTGTGTCGTGGCGGGACGGGCGCGAGCAGGTCACCGGTTTTCAGATGGGGGGTGAACTGCTCGGGCTCGACGGCATCGATTCCGAGAAGTACGAGGTCGACGCGGTGGCGCTCGAGGATTCGCAGGTCTGCGCCATTCCGTACCCGGAATTTCGTCGGCTGGCCCAGCGAATCCACACGCTTCAGGCCCAGTTCGATCGCATCATGAGCCATGAGATCGTGCGCAACCATGGCGTCATGCTGCTGCTCGGCAGCATGCATTCCGAGGAGCGGCTGGCGGCCTTCCTGCTGAACCTGATGCATCGGCTCAGCGCGCGCGGTTTTTCGTCGTCGGAGATCGTCCTGCGCATGAGCCGCGAGGAAATCGGCAGCCTGCTGGGGCTCAAGCTCGAAACCGTCAGCCGTACCTTCTCCAAATTTCAGGCCAACGGTCTGCTCTCGGTGCAGCACCGGAACATTCAGATCATCGACCCGCAGGGGCTGCAGCAGCTGCTGGATCATCCCGCGGCCGAGTGACCGCGGGCTGCGGGGTGAACGCCTGCAGGAGCGTGGTTTTCGGCGGTGACGGCGGTGCGACGCGCCCAATCATGAATCGGTAGGCGATGGCCCTTCACGGCGCCTTCGATTCGGGCAGCTGGCGCATGACAATTTGTGTCCGTCGGGTGCCACCACCCCGGGCCCGCCACACGAGCCGCGCAGACAGGGGCGTTTGAACATCAGGCCCACCGCCATGCCTGCGACGGCCACGCCGATAGCCAGCAGTGCCAGCGGAAAGATGAGCAGCAGGGTGTTCATCACGTGACCATTCAATCACGGGCCGCGACGGCCCTCAGGCAACGAAGCTCCCGCCCAGCGCATCGAACGCCGGGGTCTGCATCGTGCCGAAGCTGCCATCGGCGCGGCGCAGCACGAAATACGCAGCCAATCCCTCGTCACACGCGATGTCGAATCCCCGCTTGGGGCCAAGAACGAACAGTGCGGTCGACCAGGCATCGGCGAGCGTGCAGTCACCCGCGACCACGCTGACCGAGGCCAGCGCATGGCGCACCGGCGCGGCCGTGGCCGGATCGATCTCGTGCGACAGCCTGCGTCCCTCGTGCATGAAGAAGTTGCGGTAGTCGCCGGAAGTGGCCAGTGCCTTTTCTTCGAGCGGCACGATGAACAGTGCGCGCTGCGGCATCGCATCGGGCCGCTCGATGGCCAGCCGCCATGGCTGCCGCTGCGCGTTGCGGCCCAGGGTGCGGATCTCGCCGCCGACTTCGACCATGAAGTCGCCGATGCCCAGGCGCTTCAGAGCCTGTGCGGCGCGTTCGACACCGAAGCCCTTGGCGATGCCGGACAGGTTGGCGTGCAGCGGTGCCAGACGCGTCACGGTGCCTGCGTTCGAATCCAGCGCCAGCGCGTCCTCATGTGGCGGCCGCAGCAAGTCGCGCAGCAAGTCGGCATCCGGCACACGATGCGGCCTGAGCGTCGGGCCGAAGCCCCAGGCGTCGACGGCCAGGCCCAGGCTGACGTCGAAGGCGCCTTCGGAGGCCCGGCGCACCGACTGTGCGAGGTCGAGGACCGCCCAGGTCGCGGCCGAGACCTGCAACGGCTGGCCGACGGGCTGGCGGTTCAGCCGCGACAGCTCGGATTCGGCGTCGTAGTGCGACATCAGCGCGACGACCTCGGCCAGCGCATCGTCCACGGCGGTCCTGACCGCGGCCCGGCCGGCATCGGACAAGCGCGGCGCGGCGATCTTCACCGTGTACGACGTGCCCATCGTCAGGCCACCGAAGGCGTGTTCGCCGGGCAGCGTCATCGTGCGGGCACGATCGCCGCAAGCGGTGGTCAGCCACGCGACGGCCCCGAGTCCGGTAGCGAGCGCTGCGCGGCGCGTGATCGAGAGGGCGGGTTCTTTCATGGTACGGCTCCGGCCCATGTCGGGCAGCTCAGGCAGACTTCTTGGCTTCGACGCGCACGGCGGCCTCGAAGCGACCCTGGCCATTGATCAGCAATTGCTGTACCAGGTCGCGCATCGACACCAGCCCGTGCACGCGCGGCCCGTCGATGACCAGCATGTGCCGGTGTCGCTGGACGTACATCAGCGCCATCGCGGCTTCGATCGGCGTGCTCGGTGACACGAAGCGCACGTCGCGCGTCATCACCAGCGACAGCGACGTCGCGTTCGGGTCCAGTCCCGGAGAGACCACGCGCACCATCAGGTCCCGTTCGGTGAAGATGCCGGCGACCAGATCGTCCTCGGTCATCACCAGGACGGCGCCGATCGCTTCGGCGCACATCAGCTCCACGGCCTGCGTGACCGAAGCCGATGCGGGCAGCGTATGCAGGGCGTCAGTGGCACGGTCTCGCACCACGTCTTCCATTGTTGCTGGGTTCATTCGAGGTTCTCCTGGCCTGTCGCCGGCGTTGGGGTGGCCCGCGTCAACCAAAGTCATCGAGCATGATGTTCTCGCGGTCGACCCCGAGCGACAACAGCATGTCTATCACCGCCTGGTTCATCATTCCCGGTCCGCACATGTAGTACTCGACGTCTTCCGGCGCCGGGTGCTGGTTCAGGTAGCTGTCGTGCAGCACGTTGTGGATGAAACCCGTGGGCCCGGTCCATTCGTCTTCGGGCAGCGGCTCCGACAGCGCCAGATGCCACTCGAAATTCGGGTGTGCCGCCGCCAGCGCATCGAGCTCCTCGACGTAGAAAGCCTCCTTCAGGCTGCGTGCGCCGTACCAGAAGGTCGTTTTGCGCCGGCTGCCCAGCCGCTTGAACTGGTCGAAGATGTGCGAGCGCATCGGTGCCATGCCCGCGCCGCCGCCGATGAAGCACATCTCCTTGTCGGTGTCGCGGGCGAAGAATTCGC
>JBDTUO010000402.1:0-3145 GCA_040007675.1 Rubrivivax sp. | reverse complement strand
GGCCTGGCCGGGGCGGCGCGGGGCGGCGGGCCCCGCAGGCGCGGCGTCGGTTACGCTGTTCGGATGAGCAGGCCGCCGCCTTCCGAGGGATCGCCCGCCGCCGCCGGCGACGCGGCCGGCGCCGTGGCCGGCGCGGGCGTCGCATCCAGCCTGCGCCGCCGCCGGCAGGGCCGCGGCCGGCCGGTGGACCCGGCGGCGCGCGCCGAGGTGCGCGCCTGGTTCGGCGCCGCGCCGCCGCAGCGCGACCGCCTGCTGGAATACCTGCACCAGATCAACGACCACCTCGGCCAGCTGCCGGCGCCGCACCTCGTGGCACTCGCCGAGTGGATGCGGCTGGCGCCGGTGGAGGTGTACGAGGTCGCCAGCTTCTACCACCACTTCCAGGTCGTGAAGGAGGACGCCGACGGCCGCGTGCCGGCGCCGCCGGCGCTCACCGTGCGCGTGTGCGACGGCCTGCCGTGTGAACTGGCGGGCGCGCCGGCCTTGCTCGCGCGGCTGCAGGCGGCCGCCGGCCCCGGCGTGCGGGTCGTCGCCGCGCCCTGTGTCGGCCGCTGCGAGGCGGCGCCGGTCGTGATCGTCGGCCCGCAGCCGGTGACGGCGGCGACGCCGGAGGCGGTGCAGGCCGTCATCGCGGCCGGCCCGGTGGCGCCGCAGGTGGCCGGGTTCCTGGACCTCGAGCGCTACCGCGAGCAAGGCGGCTACACGCTGCTGCGCGACTGCGTCGAAGGCCGGCGCACGCTCGAATCGGTGCTCGCCGAACTCGACGCCGCGAACCTGCGCGGCCTCGGTGGCGCCGGTTTCCCGGCCGGGCGCAAGTGGCGCATCGTGCGCGAGCGGCCGGCACCGCGCCACCTGGTGGTGAACCTCGACGAAGGCGAGCCCGGCACCTTCAAGGACCGCTGGTACCTCGAGCGCGACCCGCACCGCTTCATCGAGGGCATGCTGGTCGCCGCCTGGGCGGTGGGCGCCGAGCGGGTGTGGATCTACCTGCGCGACGAGTACCCGGCCTGCCGCACGCTGCTGCTCGATCAACTGGCACGGCTGCGCGCCGCGCCGCCGGTGCCGCTGCCCGCGATCGAGCTGCGGCGCGGTGCCGGCGCCTACATCTGCGGGGAGGAGTCGGCGCTGATCGAGTCGATCGAGGGCAAGCGCGGGTTGCCGCGGCTGCGCCCGCCCTACGTCGCCGACGTCGGCCTGTTCGGCCGCCCGACGCTGGCGCACAACTTCGAGACGCTGTACTGGGTGCGCGACATCGTCGAGCGCGGCGGCGCGTGGTTCGCCTCGCACGGCCGCCACGGTCGCCACGGGCTGCGCAGCGTCTCGGTCAGCGGGCGCGTGCGCGAGCCCGGCGTCAAGCTCGCGCCGGCGGGCATCACGCTGCGCGAGCTGGTCGACGAGTTCTGCGGCGGCATGGCCGAGGGCCACACGCTCTACGCCTACCTGCCGGGCGGCGCGTCGGGCGGCATCCTGCCGGCGCGGCTGGCCGACCTGCCGCTGGACTTCGACACGCTGGCGCCCCACGGGCCGCAGACGCCGTCGGGCGCGGCCTGTTTCATCGGCTCGGCGGCGGTGATCGTGTTGTCGCAGCACGACCGCGCGGCCGACGCGGCGCGCAACACGATGCGTTTCTTCGCCAACGAGTCCTGCGGCCAGTGCACGCCGTGCCGCGCCGGCACCGCCAAGGCGTTGCCGCTGCTCGACGCCGAGCGCTGGGACGAGCCTGCGCTGCAGGCGCTGTCGCAGGTGATGCGCGACGCCTCGATCTGCGGCCTCGGCCAGGCCGCGCCGAACGTGATGGACGGCGTGCTGCTGCACTTCCGCGACGAGGTGCTGCGGTGAGCGGCGGCGCCGGCGGCCCCGCCGTCGACTTCACGCTCGACGGGCGCGCCGTGCGTGCCGCGCCCGGCGAGACGCTGCTCGACGTCGCCCGCCGCGAGGGCATAACGATCCCGACGCTGTGCTGGCAGGACGGCCTGGCGCCGGCCGGCAATTGCCGCGCCTGTGTCGTCGAGGTCGAAGGCGAGCGGGTGCTCGCGGCCGCGTGCTGCCGCCACCCGGCCGCCGGCATGGTGGTGCGCAGCGCCAGCGAACGGGCGCGCGCCTCGCAGCGGCTGGTGCTCGAGCTGCTGCAGTCCGACCTGCCGGGCGCCGCACTGGCCGGGCCGGACGAGGTTGGCCGGTGGGCCGAGTGGCTCGGGGTCGCGCCGCCGCGCTTCGACCCGCGCGCCTCCCCGCCCGCCGACCGCAGCCACCCGGCGATCGCGGTGCGCATGGAGGCCTGCATCCAGTGCACACGTTGCCTGCGCGCCTGCCGCGATGTGCAGGGCAACGACGTCATCGGCCTCGCGCGCCGCGGCGCCGACGCCCGCATCGTGTTCGACCTCGACGACCCGATGGGCCTGTCGAGCTGCGTCGGCTGCGGCGAGTGCGTGCAGGCCTGCCCCACCGGTGCCCTGGCGCCGGCGGCGTGGGACGGTGCCCTGGCGCCGGCGGCGTGGGACGGTGCCCCGGCGCCGGCGTCCTGGGACCGCGCGCCCACACCGGTGCCCGACCGCAGCGTCGACACGCTGTGCCCGTACTGCGGCGTCGGCTGCCAGCTCACGCTGCACGTCAAGGATCAGCGGGTGCTGTGGGTCGACGGCCGCGACGGCCCGGCGAACCGCGGCCGCCTGTGCGTCAAGGGCCGCTACGGTGTCGACTACCCGCACCACCCGCACCGCCTGACGGTGCCGCTGGTGCGGCGCGACGGCGCCGCGAAGCAGCCCGACGCCGGCTCGGACACCGTCGCCGCGCGCGCGCAATTCCGCGAGGCGACCTGGGAGGAGGCGCTGGACCGTGCCGGCGCCGCGTTCGTGCGTCTTCGCGACACGCACGGGCCGGGCGTTCTGGCCGGTTTCGGCTCGGCCAAGGGCAGCAACGAAGAGGCCTACCTGTTCCAGAAACTGGTGCGGCTGGGCTTCGGCAGCAACCACGTCGACCACTGCACGCGGCTGTGCCACGCGTCGAGCGTCGCCGCGCTGCTCGAAGGCATCGGCTCGGGCGCGGTCAGCAACCCGGTGCGCGACGTCGAACACGCCGAGTGCGTGATCGTGATCGGCGCCAACCCGACCGTGAACCACCCGGTGGCGGCGACCTGGATCAAGAA
>JBDTUO010000401.1:0-3155 GCA_040007675.1 Rubrivivax sp. | reverse complement strand
GGCGGTCGCGGTGCCGGCGGTGATGGGCTACAACTGGCTGATCCGTCGCAACAAGAGCGCGATGGAAGTGGTGCGCACCTTCGGCTCCGACGTGCACAACGTGCTGCTCGCCGGCAAGAAGTGACGCCGGTCGGGAGGACCTGACATGTCCATGAACATCGGTATGGAAGAGGGCGACGAGGAAGCCCTCAATTCCACCATCAACACGACGCCGCTGGTCGACGTCATGCTGGTGCTGCTGATCATCTTCCTGATCACGATCCCGGTCGTGACGCAGTCGATCGAGCTCAAGCTCCCGCCGGAGCGCAACGTCGTGACGCAGACCAAGCCGGAGAACATCGTCATCTCGGTCAACCGCGACGGCGATGTCTTCTGGGGCCTGCAGCGCGTGCCCGACATCGAGACGCTGGTCGAGCGCTTGAAGGGCGAGTCGGTGAAGGAGCCGCAGCCCGAGGTGCACATCCGCGGCGACCTGAAGGTGCGCTACGAGTCGGTCGGCCGCGTCGTCGTCGCCTGCCAGCGCGCCGGCATCGCCAAGGTCGGCTTCATCACCGAGCCGCCGGCCGGTCTCGTCACCCGATAGGAGACAACCCCATGGCAATGAGCTTAGGCTCCGACAGCGGCGACGGCGAGGTCATGGTCGACATCAACACCACGCCGTTGATCGACGTGATGCTGGTCTTGTTGATCATGTTCATCATCACGATCCCGATCCAGACCCACGCGGTCAAGATGAACATGCCGATCGGCCCGGCGAGCGTGCCGCCGACGCCGCCCGAGATCGTCCGGATCGACGTCGACTTCGACGGCCAGATCGGCTGGAACGGCGAGATCATCCCCGACCGGGCCACGCTCGAGGCGCGCCTGCGCGCCGTCGCGGCGCAGGCGGATCAGCCTGAGGTGCACCTGCGACCCAACAAACTCGTTGAGTACGAGACGGTCGCGATGATCATGGCCTCGGCCCAGCGGCTCGGGGTGACGAAGATCGGCCTCGTCGGCAACGAGCAGTTCCTGAACTGACCCGTTCGCCGCCGGTCGGGGTCGGTCCGGATCGCACGGCCGACCCCGTTCGCTTTCCACGGCTCAATCAGAAGGACCTCGCCCGATGAAGAAGACCTTGCGCGCCCTCGCCCTCGCCCTCGCCGCCGCCGGCAGCGTCGGCCTCATCCACGCCCAGGGGCTGCGGCCCGAGGTCGGCAAGCCCTTGCAGCAGGCCGGCGAACTGCTGAAGGCCGGCAAGGCGCGTGAGGCGCTGGCCAAGGTGCGCGAGGCCGAGGCGGTGAGCGGCAAGACGGGCGCCGAACAACTGACGGTCGACCGCATGAAGGCCGCCGCCGCGCAGCGCGCCGGCGACGGCGCCACCGCGGTGCAGGCGCTGAACGCGATCTACGGCCGCGTATCGGGTGCCGAACAGGCGCAGACCGCCGAGGCGCTCGCGTTCGCGTACTCGCAGTCGAAGGACTGGGCCAAGGCCGGCGAATGGGCGAACCGGGCCCAGCAGGCCGGCCGCGACTCGGCGCAGCTGCGCCAGCTGCAGCAGTACCTGCTGTCGCAGTCGGGTGACTACAACGCGATCGCCCGTGACGCCGCCGGCGACGTGGCCGCCGCCGAGAAGGCCGGGCGCAAGCCCGACGAGGGTGACCTGCTGCGGCTGGCCGACGCGCAGCAGCGGCTGAATCAGATGGGCCCGTACATCCAGACCCTGGAAAAGCTGCTCGCGAACCACCCGAAGAAGGACTACTGGTCGGCCTACCTGGGCCGGCTGCCGCGCAAGAGCGGATTCTCCAGCCGGCTCGGCCTGGACCTGATGCGGCTGCGGCTCGCCACCGGCACGCTCGAGAAGACCGACGAGTACTTCGAGATGGCGCAGCTGTCGCTGCAGGCCGGGCTGCCGGCCGAAGGGCTGCAGATCATCGACAAGGGTTATGCGAGCGGTGCGCTAGGCACCGGCCCGCAGGCCGATCGGCACCTGCGGCTGAAGGAGCTCGCGGTCAAGCGTCTCGCTGAAAGCAAGGCGTCACTGGCCAAGGACGCCGCCGAAGCCGCGAGGGCAGCGTCCGGGGATGCGCTGGTCGACGTCGGCTACGCCTACGTCACGCTGGGCGAGGTCGAGCGTGGCGTGAAGATGATCGAGCAGGGCATCGCCAAGGGCAACCTGAAGCGACCCGAGGACGCCAAGCTGCGGCTGGGAATGGCGCAGCTGCGGTCGCCGGCGCTCAAGACCAAGGGCCTGCAGACGCTGCGCTCGATCAAGGGCAGCGACGGCGTGGCCGAGATCGGCCGGCTGTGGGCGGTGCTCGGCCACGCGTGAGCGCGGCCGGCGCGCCACTGCATCTCGAGCCGAACCCGCCGTCGCCGCTCAGCCGCCTTCGGCCAGCAGGTCGCGCCCGATGATCAGGCGCTGCACCTCGCTCGCACCTTCGTAGATGCGCAGCGCGCGGATCTCGCGGTAGAGCGACTCGACCACCGAGCCGACCCGCACCCCGAGCCCGCCGTGCAGCTGCAGCGCACG
This sequence comes from Rubrivivax sp., assembly GCA_040007675.1. Lineage (GTDB taxonomy): Bacteria > Pseudomonadota > Gammaproteobacteria > Burkholderiales > Burkholderiaceae_C > Rubrivivax. Next base: position 643 of record JBDTUO010000401.1, on the reverse strand, counting down.
GTCGATCACCCGCTGCGCGTGCTCGGTCGCGACGAGCTTGGCCATCGCGGCCTCGCGCGTGGAGCGCCGGCCCGTCACGTCGCGCACCCACGCCGCACGGTAGGTCAGCAGCGCCGCGGCGTCGATGTCTGACGCCATGTCCCCCAGCGTCGCCTGCGTGAGCTGGAAATCCGCCAGCGTGTGGCCGAACATGTGACGTGCCTGCGTGTGCGCCAGCGCCTCGTCGAGCGCCCGGCGCGCAAACCCGAGCGCGGCGGCGGCGACGCTGGCGCGGAAGATGTCGAGCGTGCGCATCGCGAGCTTGAACCCCTCGCCCGGCGCCCCCAGGCGCTGCGACTTCGGTACCCGGCAGCCGTCGAAGCGCAGCCGCGCCAGCGGGTGCGGCGCAATGACCTCGATGCGCTCGACGACCTCCAGCCCCGGCGACTCCGCAGGCACGAGGAAGGCGCTCAGACCCCGCGTGGCGGTCACCTCGCTGCCCGCACCCGACAGCGGGCGAAGCGCCAGGTCACGCGCGAACACGCAGTAGACGTCGGCGATGCCGCCGTTGCTGATCCAGGTCTTCTCGCCATCGAGCACGACGGCGTCACCGTCGTCGCGCGCCGTGCAGCCGATCGCGGCGACGTCCGAACCGGCGTCGCGA
>JBDTUO010000400.1:0-3162 GCA_040007675.1 Rubrivivax sp. | reverse complement strand
TCCTGGCGCACCCAGACGCCGTTCTCGACCACCGCGTCGATCGCGCAGCCGACCGAGCAGTGGCCGCACACCGTTCGACGCACCTCGATCTTCTTGTTGCCGGCCGCCGCCGGTGCGTCGGCCGCCTGTGCCTTGCGAACCAGCGTCAGCTGCGACGCCGCAAGCCCGGCTCCGACGCCGAGGCCGGAGCGGCGCAGGAAGCCACGCCGGTCCATCGTCGGCACTGCGCGCGCCAGACCGCGCACCAGGTGGGACACGAGCCCGGACTCCGGGCCACCGGAACCAGCACGACCGGGGGCACCGGCCTTCGGGGTCAACAACATCGACTTCTCCTGTGCCCGCGTCTCAGACGCGCGTGGTCCGGTAGTAGTGCTGCACGTGCGCCGTGGCCTGGTAGCGGCCATGTGCGTCGGCCGTCGCGGCGTCGGCCGCCGCACCCGTCGCGCCAGCGCTGGGCGCGTCCGGCAGCAGGCGGGGCAGCAGCACGGCGGCCGCCGCCGCGGCTGTCGCGACGCCAGCGCCAGCGAACACGGTGCGGCGCGACAGCGCCGGCGCCGGGCCGGTCGGGGTCATCTCGAGGGTCGAATCCTGGCTCATGGGGCCTCCGGTCGTTGCGTGCGCATGATCGAACATGCACGCCTGTGCATACCTGGGTATTACCCGCTGGCAGTCATTGGCTTTCAATAGGGCCGTCACCTGACGCCGCAACGACAACTTGTCGTGATCCAGACGCGCACGCCCTGGGGTCAACCCGTGCCACACCGCCTACCGGGGTTCTTGCGCGGCCACTGCAAATCCGAGGGCCTAGAATTGCGCCCCGTTGTTGTTCTCGGCGCGGAATGCGTCCGCCGCGCCTCGTGCACCGAACCTGATGCCCACCACGCCGACGCCGACGCTGACCGTCGCGGTGCTCCTCGAGCGCCGCCGCAGTCCCAACCGATGGGAGGCGTGGACGCATGCACTGTTCGACGTGATGCCCGACGACGGGCAGTTCGGCGCCGAGCCGCACGTGCTGCGCGACGATGGCAGCACCCGCCTGACGCTGTTTCCCGGCCTGCATGTCACGCTGCACCGCGACGAAGGCGAGGGCTACCACCTGAACCTGAGCAGCGGCGCACCCGTCTGGTTCGTGATGTGGCGCAGCGACGACGAGGAGCCCTCGCGGGCCTGGCCCGAGCGGGTGACGCTGTCGTACAACGAAGCGGGGCGCCTGCTCGACGCCCAGGAGCGGGTCGACAACGTGCCGCTGCCGGCCGAGGTCACCGACTGGCTGCGCGAGTACACCGAGGTGCACTACAAGCCGGAGCCGAAGCGGCGCCAGCGGCCCGCATCGTTCCGTGCGCCGGACCAGCGCTGAGGTGGCCCGATGAGCGAACGATCGCCGACCGGCGGCTTCCTCTCGCGCTGGTCCCGCGTCAAGACCGGCCGTGCAACGGCGACGGCGACGGCTACGCGCGACGACCCCGAAGCTGTGGTCCGCGCGCGCGCCGACGTCACCGCGCTGCCCTCTGACCCGGCGACGAAGCTGCCCGCGGTGGCGGTGCAGCCGACGCCTGCGCTGGCGCGGCCGCCCGATGCCGAGGCCCTGCAGCCACCCGGCGCGACCGCGACGGCCGATGCCGTCGAGGCCTCGCCGACACCGACGCTGCAGGACGCCGCGGCCGTGCCGGCCGGCGGCGATGTGGCGCGTTTCATGGCGCGCGACGTCTCCCCCGAAGTGCGGAACGTCGCACTGAAGCGACTGTTCGCCGACCCCGCGTTCAACGTCATGGACGGGCTCGACACCTACATCGACGACTATGGTCGCCCCGATCCGCTGCCCGCGGCGTCACTGCGCAAGATGGCGGCCGCGGCCTACCTCAACCTGTTCGACGACGAGGCAGAGGCCGAGGCGACGCCCGCCCCGGTCGCGTTGCTGCCCTCCACTGCCCCGTCGTCGACGTCGACCCCGCCCGAAGGCCCTGCGAATGAAGACCCTGATCTGCGACTGCAACCGCACGATGCCGCTGAACCGGGAGGCGCTGAGCCGGGCCCTGAGCCAGACGCCGGGGGCGAGCGCTGAGGGCCTGGCCACCCCGCTGAGCGTGCTGTGCCGGCGCGAAGCGCCGGCCTTCCAGCGCGCGGCCAAGGACACCGCCGCCCGCGCCGAGCCGCTGCTGGTGGCCTGCACGCAGGAGCAACGCCTGTTCCTGGAGCTGAACGACCAGACCGAGGGCGCGGCCAGCGTCCAGGAGCGCCCGATCCGCTTCGTCAACATCCGCGAGACAGGGGGCTGGTCGCGCGACGCCCAGCAGGCCACACCGAAGATCGCGGCATTGATCGCCGCCGCCCAGGGCCCGGCGCCCGAGCCGGTGAGCACCGTCAGCTACCGGTCCGGCGGGCGCTGCCTCGTCATCGGCCCGGCGCCGGCGGCCGAGCGCGCCGCCGCGCTGCTGGCCGACCGGCTGGACGTCACGCTGCTGGTCGGCGGCGGGCCGCTGGAGCAGGCGCACGAGCGCGTCGTGCACGCCGGCCGGCTGCTGCGGCTGAGCGGCTGGCTGGGCGCGTTCCAGGCCGAGTGGGAGACCCGCAACCCGATCGACCTCGACCTGTGCACGCGCTGCAACGCCTGCATCGACGCCTGCCCTGAAGGGGCGATCGACTTCAGCTACGCGGTCGATCTCGGGCTGTGCAAGAGCCACCGAGACTGCGTCCGCGCGTGCGAGGCGCCGGGTGCGATCGACTTCCAGCGCGCGCCGCAGCAGCACGCCGAGAGCTTCGACCTCGTGCTCGACCTGCAGGCCGCGCCCGCTTTCACGATGCACCAGCCGCCGCAGGGCTACTTCCACGTCAGCGGCGACGAGCGCGCGCTGGTCCAGGCGGTGCTCGAGTTGCGCGATGCGGTGGGCGAGTTCGAGAAGCCGAAGTTCTTCCGATATCAGCCCAAGCTGTGCGCGCACAGCCGCAACGAGCAGATCGGGTGCACCGCCTGCATCGACGTCTGCTCGGCGCGCGCGATCCGCAGCGACGCCTCGCTGAAGGGCAAGACGCAGGGCAAGGCGCCGCGCTCGCCGGGCGCGGCGGTGCGCCCGGGCGCACCGGGCAGCGGGGGCGTCGTCGTCGAGCCGCACCTGTGCGTCGGCTGCGGCGCGTGCAGCACCGTCTGCCCGAGCGGCGCGATGA
>JBDTUO010000399.1:0-3169 GCA_040007675.1 Rubrivivax sp. | reverse complement strand
TATCGACCAGGCTGACGTCGTCGGAGCCCAACGGCGCCGCAAGCACCGGCGTGCCCGTGAAGTTGATGTAGGTGCTGGCGTCGTAGACCTTGTTGACCGCGCTGATGCCCGTCACCGCCAGTGGCGCCTGGTAGATGTAGGGATAGATCTCCGGGATGAAGGTGTAGTTGTTGGCGTCGGCGCCACTGATCGACAGCCCGGAGACGATCAGCGTCTTGTAGCCGACGTTCTTGTCGTCGAAGTCGCCCACGGTGGGCGATCCGTCGAGCGCCACGTCGTCCGAGCCGTAGGGAGTGACGTACGCGCTGCCGTCCAAGGTGGCCGTCACCGTGCCGTCGTACGTCTTGTCGGCGAACAGGCCCTCGATGTAGAGAGAGGCCGGGTTGACAGTCGATTCGCCGTAGCCGGAGGTCGGCGGGCCGGGCGGCCGCACGTATCCCGACAGGTTCAGCCCGTAGTAGCGCGTGCCGTTGCTGCCGTAAGCATAGCTGTCGGTGCCCGACAGCAGCGTGAAGCCCTTTTCGGTGCCGGCGTTCTTGTCGTCGAGCAGGCTGCGGCCGTAGACGTAGGTCAGCTCGCTGCCGCTGACCGGCGCGAACGTCGTGCCCGATACGAGGTACAGCCCGGTGTAGTTGTCGGTCGAGCCGTTGTAGTCGGTGTACGCGTCGCTCACCGGTTCGACGATGGCCAGCGCGGCCGGTCGGTTCGTGAAGTAGCCGTTGCCGTTGTAGGCGAACTTTCCGCCGACCCAGACGGCGTTCTGGTAGTCGAACGAGATGAAGTTGAACTGCGACGGCGTGGAGACGTAGCAGCTCGGGGCGATGTCGCAGTCGATCGGGACGCCGCCGAACGTCATGCCGCCGAGGTCGTCCTGCGTGAAGTCGGTTGACGTGACGTAGAAGAAACCGTTCGGCGTCGTCAGGTCCCAGTTGCCGCCGTTGTCGAAGCCGGCGCCGGTGATGTCGATGCCGGTCGAGCCGTAGGCCGTGAGGTTCCCGGCCAGGGTGAACAGGCCGCCCGCGACGAGCACGGCGTTGCCGTTGACGAGGCCGCGCACGCTCAGGCCGCCCGCGGCTCGAAGCGACAGGTCACCGGTGGCGTAGACGTCGACGATGCCGCCGAAGCTGTTGCCGGCATGGTTGAGCGAAAGCGCGCCGAGGCCGGTCGTCGTCAGGGACGAAGTGCCGGCGATCGTCAGCGGCGCGGTCTGCATGACGCCGGTGCCTGCAAGCAGCGTCAGCGAACCGGCGCTTCCGCTCAATGAGAAGGTGTAGCCGTCGTTGGCGTTCTCAATCCGCGCGCTGCCGGTGGCCTGGAAAGTCACCCCGTGCATCTGGTTGTTGCCGCCGTTCAGGCCGATCGACCCGAACGCCGCACCCGACTGCCCGAACACGACGCTGTTCGCCGCGATCGAGCTCGTCAGGCGCTGGAACACGCTGCCCGAACCGTCGACCGTCGAGCGCATCGACACGCTGTCGGCGTTGAGCGCTGCGCCGGACCAGAGCGTGATCGACTGGGCGTCGATGGATACCGAGCGCAGCGTGCTGATGGGGGCATCGATGAACACGCTGTCGCTGAAGCCCGGTGCAGAACGCATCGCCAGCGCCGTATGGTTCAGGTTCAGCGCGGCATTGATCGAGAGCCCCGGGGCGTCCAGCGTCAACAACGTGTCGGCGCCGGCGACGCTCACGTTGACGGCGGTGTTGATGTCGATGCCCAGCGCGGCCTGCAAGGTGACGTCGGCCGTGGCGAGCTGGTCTGCCAGACGGCCGGCGGTGATGAGGCTGGTCGCCCCCGGGAAGCTCCCGAGCAGCACGTTGTTCACGAGGTCGTCGCCGAGGGTCGCGTCGCCGTTCAGGTCCGCGTCGGCGCCGACGACGATGAAGTCGGGGTCGAGCAGCAAGGTACCGGTGCGCCCGTGCGCCGCGCGCAGGTCGGCACCGCCCTGGTAGGCCAGTGACTGCTTGCCGGAGACCTCGGCGAACCCGCCGTTGCCGCCGTCCGGGCCGCCGGTGGCCCGCAACTGACCGCCGTACGCGGTGTGGCCGTCGGACCAGACGATGATCCGTCCGCCGTCGCCGCGCTGGGTCGCGCTGGCGTCGAGCGACACGCCCTGTCCCACGAACGTCGCGCGCGCATTCGCCTCCGGGCCGCGGCCCTGCAGGTTGCCGCCGACCAGGATCTCGCCGCCCCCGGTGGCGCCGGACGCATCCAGCGTCGCCTGGCCGACCAGCGCGACGGCCTCGCCGAGCACGCGGATCGCGCCGCCGGCCCCATCGGCAGATGACGCGTCCAGGTGGGCGTCGACCTGCACGACGCCCCGATCGCCGCCGGACAGCACGATCTGGCCGCCACGCTGCTCGACACGCTGCGCGCGCAGCACGCCGTCGACCTGCATCACGGTCCGGCGCGCGGCGTCGAGCGCCGCGGCCTGCAGGTCGATGCGGCCGGCGTCGGCGACGCTGCGACCGCTGTGTTCGAGTCGCGCGCCGAGCGCCGCGGCGGTGACGCGGATGTCCAGCAGCCCCGAGCCGGTCGGGTCGACCGTCACGCCCTGCGCCGCGACGAGGCCGATCTGGCCGCCGGGCGCTTCGATCGAGCCGCCGTTGACCACCTGCGGACCGGCGAGCAGTACGTGCCCGCCGGGCGCCGCACGCAGGCTGCCCTGGTTAGCCACCACGCCCGCGGCGCTGCCGTCGCCGCCGAGTCGCAGCCGGCCGCCGAGGAACGCATCGACGTCGATGCGCAGTGTGGTGGCGACCAGGCTGCCGACGTCGACCTGTGCACCAGGCGCGAACAGCACGCCGTTCGGGTTCTGCAGGTAGACGTGCCCGTTGGCGGTGAGCTGCCCCAGGATCGCGCTCGGGTCGGCACCGACCACGCGGTTCAGCGCCACGGCGTTGGCCGACGGCTGCAGGAACTGAACGCTCTGCCCGGCCCCGATAGAGAAGCGCTGCCAGTCGGTCACGAGGCGCGCCGTGTCCTGCCGGATCTGCATCGCCGTGCCGTCGCTGCGGATCTGCGCCGCGCCATGCACCACGGCCGCCCCACTGGGCAGGCCGGCCGCGCCGCTGTCGGCCAAGGCCATGGCCGGCCCGAGCAGCGCGGCACCGGCGATGGCTGCGGCACCCAGCCCCGCACCGGTAGAGCGCCGCCGGCGGCGAGGCGC
>JBDTUO010000398.1:0-3177 GCA_040007675.1 Rubrivivax sp. | reverse complement strand
ACGTCGACACGCCGCGCGGCATGATCACCTTCCTCGACACCCCGGGCCACGCCGCCTTCACGGCGATGCGCGCGCGCGGCGCCAAGGCGACCGACATCGTGATCCTGGTCGTCGCCGCCGACGACGGCGTCATGCCGCAGACCAAGGAAGCGATCTCGCACGCCAAGGCCGCCGGCGTGCCGATCGTCGTGGCGATGAACAAGATCGACAAGCCCGAGGCGAACATCGAGCGCGTCAAGAGCGAGCTCGTCGCCGAGCAGGTCGTGCCCGAGGACTTCGGCGGCGATTCGCCCTTCGTCGGCGTGTCGGCCAAGACCGGCGCGGGCATCGACACGCTGCTCGAGCAGGTGCTGCTGCAGGCGGAAGTGCTCGAGCTGAAGGCGCCGAAGGACGCGATGGCCAAGGGCCTCGTCATCGAAGCGCAGCTCGACAAGGGCCGGGGGCCGGTCGCAACCGTCCTCGTCCAGAGCGGCACGCTGAAGCGTGGCGACATCGTCCTGGCCGGATCGAGCTTCGGCCGGGTCCGCGCGATGCTCGACGAGAACGGCAAGCCGGTCAACGAGGCCGGTCCCTCCATCCCGGTCGAGATCCAGGGCCTGACCGAAGTGCCGCAGGCCGGCGACGAGTTCATGGTGCTGTCCGACGAGCGACGTGCACGCGAAATCGCCACCTTCCGCCAGGGCAAGTACCGCGACGTCAAGCTCGCGCGCCAGCATTCGGCGAAGCTGGAGAACATGTTCGACCAGATGGGCGAGGGCCAGGCGCAGACGCTGGCACTGATCATCAAGGCCGACGTGCAGGGCTCACAGGAAGCACTGGCCCAGTCGCTGCTGAAGCTGTCGACGCCCGAGGTCAAGGTGCAGATCGTGCACGCTGCCGTGGGCGGCATCACGGAAAGCGACGTCAACCTCGCGATCGCCTCCAAGGCCGTCATCATCGGCTTCAACACGCGCGCCGATTCCGGTGCGCGCAAGCTCGCCGAGCACAACGGCGTCGACCTGCGCTACTACAACATCATCTACGACGCCGTCGACGAGGTGCGCGCGGCGATGGCCGGCATGCTGGCGCCGGAGCAGCGCGAGGAAGTCATCGGCATGGCCGAGATCCGCACGGTGTTCGTGGCCAGCAAGATCGGCACCGTCGCCGGCTGCATGGTCACCGCGGGCCAGGTCACCCGCAACGCCCGGTTCCGCCTGCTGCGCGAGAACGTGGTGATCTACACGGGTGAGCTCGACTCGCTCAAGCGCTTCAAGGACGATGTGCGCGAAGTCAAGGAAGGCTTCGAGTGCGGCGTCAAACTGAAGAACTACAACGACATCAAGGAAGGCGACCAGCTCGAGTTCTTCGAAGTCAAGGAAGTTGCCCGAACCCTGTAAGGCGGCCTCGCGCGCGAGCAGCGAACCCCGCCGACCGACAGGAAGGCGGGGTTCTTGCTTAGGAGCCCCCCATGCGCCACAAGCGAACCACACCGAATCGAAGCTTTCGCATCGCCGACCAGATCCAGCGGGATCTGGCGGGGCTGATTCGCGAGCTGAAGGACCCGCGCATCGGCCTGGTGACGCTGAATGCGATCGAGGTGTCGCCCGACTACGCCCACGCGAAGGTGTACTTCTCGCAGCTGGGCGGCGACGAGGCGGCCTGCACGGCCGGGCTGAACGAAGCGGCCGGCTACCTGCGCAACGGGCTGTTCAAGCGCCTGACGATCCACACCGTGCCGACGCTGCATTTCGTGTTCGATCGCACGACCGAGCGCGCGGCCGACCTGTCGTCGCTGATCGCGCGTGCGAACGCGACGCGCGCCAAGGAATGAGCCCCCACGCACCCTCCGGTCGCGGCCTCCCGAGCGGGCGCCCGCTGCGGGCCGGCGAAGCCGGGCCCGTGCCCGGGCCCGGTCGGTCGCCGCGGCGCGCGCTGCACGGTGTGCTGTTGATCGACAAACCCCTCGGCTGGACCAGCAACGACGCGTTGCAGAAGGCGCGCGGCCTGCTGCGAGCGCTCAAGGCCGGCCACACCGGCACGCTCGACCCGCTCGCCACCGGCTTGCTGCCGCTGTGCTTCGGTGCCGCGACCAAGTTCGCGCAGGCCAGCCTCGATGCCGACAAGCGCTACCGCGCGACGCTCCGCCTCGGCCAGCGCAGCAGCACGCTCGACGGCGAAGGGGAGATCACACCCGGCGCGGCGCCGGCCTTCGACCGCGCCGTGCTCGACGCGGCCTGCGCCGCCCTGACGGGGCCGATCGCGCAGCGCCCGCCGATGCACTCGGCGCTGAAGAAGGACGGCCGGCCGCTGTACGACTACGCGCGCGCCGGCATCGAGGTCGAGCGTGCGCCACGTCAGGTCGTCGTGCACCGGATCGAGATCGTCGAGTGGGTCGGCGCGCACCTGGTGCTGGACATCGCGTGCAGCAAGGGCACCTACGTGCGCACGCTGGCCTCCGACCTCGGCGATGCGCTGGGCTGCGGCGCCTGGCTGCAGGCGCTGCGGCGAACCGCCAGTGGCCGGCTCGACGTCGCGGACGCGATCTCGATCGACGCCCTCAGCGCGCTGCCGGAACACGAACGGGCGGGCCTGCTGCGGCCCTCCGACCTGTTGCTGGCCGACTGGCCGGCAGTGTGCCTGCCGGACGACGAGGCCGGCCGCTTCCTGACCGGCCTGCGCCGTCGCGTGACGCTGGCCGATGCGCCTGCGGTGCGTGTCTACGCCTCAACCCCGGCACCGTCCCACCCCGACGGTGCTCCGGACCCGCGCGCCTTTCTCGGCAGCGCCCACATTGCCGGCGGCGAGCTGATCGCCGACCGGCTCCTCAGCCCGCTCGAAGTGCAGGCCCAGACATGACCACGTCCAAGCAGATCCGCAACATCGCCATCATCGCCCACGTCGACCATGGCAAGACCACGCTGGTCGACCAGCTGCTGCGCCAGAGCGGCACCTTCCGCGAAAACGAAAAAGTCGCCGAGCGCGTGATGGACAGCAACGACATCGAACGTGAGCGCGGCATCACGATCCTGGCCAAGAACTGCGCCGTGACCTGGGAAGGCACGCACATCAACATCGTCGACACGCCGGGGCACGCGGACTTCGGCGGCGAGGTCGAGCGGGCGCTTTCGATGGTCGACGGCGTCGTGCTGCTGATCGACGCCCAGGAAGGGCCGATGCCGCAGACCCGCTTCGTGACGA
>JBDTUO010000397.1:0-3178 GCA_040007675.1 Rubrivivax sp. | reverse complement strand
GACTGCCTTCAGGCTGCGCCTTCCGGTATTCGCCGTTGGGGCGGCCCGGCCGGCTCATGGGGCGCCGCCGATCCGGTAGCCGATCCCGCGCACCGTCTCGATGAGCTCGCGGCCGAGCTTGCGGCGCAGGCTCGACACGTGCACTTCGAGCGCGTTGCTCGCGAGTTCGGCGTCGAAGCCCAGCACCAGCCGCTCGAGGTCGGTCTTCGGCACGATGCGCCCGCTGCGCAGCACCAGCGCCTCCAGCACCGACCACTCGCGGCCGGTCAGCTCGGTGCGTTGGCCGTCGAGCGATGCGCGGCGCGCCGCGAGGTCGATCGCCACCGGGCCGACGACGACGGCGAGGCCGGCCGCGCCCGCGCGGCGGCGGCTGACGGCGCGCAGGCGCGCGGCGAGTTCCTCGGGCGCAAAGGGCTTGACGAGGTAGTCGTCGGCACCGCTGTCGAGCCCCAGGATGCGGTCGTCGAGGCGGTCGCGCGCGGTCAGGATCAGCGCCGGCGTCAGATCGCCACGGCGCCGCAGACCCTGCAGCCACGCCAGGCCAGAGCCGTCGGGCAGCTGCCAGTCGACCAGCAGCGCGTCGTAGGGCTCGCCGCGGCAGCCGTCGGCGGCCGCGACGGCCATGCACCAGTCGACTGTGTGCCCGTCGGCGCGCAGGAAGTCGCGCAGGCCCTCGCCCAGCAGCGCATCGTCTTCGAGCAGCAGCAGTCGCATCGGGGGGGCACAGGATTCGGTGGGGCGCGGCCCGGGAGGCCGGCGTGCAGGCGGAACCTTAGCACCGTCGTGCTTCAGGTGCGCTTCAGGCGCCGGCAGCCGAATCGGTCCATGTTTAGAGTCCAGCCCGCCGCGCGGGTGCGCGCCGTCGGCGGGTTGACCATCACGGCAACGGTCGAGCAGTTGCTGCTCGCCGCCTGCCTGTTCTGGGTGCTGGCGGCGAATCGGATGTTCTTCGGCGCCGCCCTCGGTGGCCGCTCGCTGGCAGCACCTTCGACCTGGGGCTTCGCGCTCGCGCTGGTGCTGATCGTCGGCGCTGCGCATTTCCTGCTGCTGGCGCTGCTCGCGAACCGATGGACCGTCAAGCCGCTGGTGGCGGTGGTGGCGCTGGTGAGCGCGGTGTCCTCGCACTACATGCAGGCCTACGGGGTCTACCTCGACCCGTCGATGCTGCGCAACGTCCTGCACACCGATCTCGCCGAGTCGCGCGAGTTGCTGTCGTGGAGTCTGGTGCTGCACGTTCTGCTGTACGCGGGGCTGCCTATCCTCGTGCTGACCCGTGTGCAGGTGGTGCAGCGGCGCTGGCCGCGCGCGCTGGCGTGGCGGCTCGGCGCGATCGGGCTCGCCGCGCTGGTCGGCGTCGGCAGCCTGCTGGCGGTCTACCAGCCGATGGCCTCGCTGATGCGCAACCACAAGGAACTGCGCTACCTGATCACGCCGGCCAACGTGCTGTGGTCCGGCTCGCTCGCATTGGCGCGCGAGACGCGCGGCGCCGCGGCGCCTCGCCTGGCGATCGGCGAGGACGCCGCTGCGGGGCCGCGCATGGCCGAGCGCAAGCGCCCGCTGGTGGTGGTGCTGGTGGTCGGCGAGACCGCGCGGGCGGCCAACTGGGGGCTGGGCGGATATGCGCGCCAGACCACGCCGGCACTGGCGCGGCTGCCGGTGATCAATTTTCCCGACGTCACGAGCTGCGGCACGAACACCGAGACCTCGCTGCCCTGCATGTTCGCGCCGGTCGGCCGGCGCGACTACGACGAGGCACGCATCCGCGGCAGCGAGTCGCTGCTGCAGGTGCTGGCGCGCGCGGGGGTCGGCGTGAGCTGGCGCGACAACCAGTCCGGCTGCAAGGGCGTGTGCGCCGGACTGCCGACCGAAAGTGTCGCGACGCTGAACCCGCCCGGGCTGTGCGATGCCGCGCGCTGTCTGGACGAAGGGCTGCTCGTCGGGCTCGACGAGCGGCTGGCGCGCGCCAGCGGCACCCAGTTCTGGGTGCTGCACATGCTCGGCAACCACGGGCCGTCGTATTTCCGGCGCTACCCGCCGGCGTTCGAGCGCTTCGTGCCAGCCTGTCACGACGATGACCTGCAGAAATGCTCGCGCGAGCAGATCGTCAACGCCTACGACAACGCGCTGCTGTACACCGACCACGTGCTGGCGAGCCTGGTCGCCAAGCTCCAGGCCCAGGCCGGCCGGGTCGACAGCGTGATGCTCTACGTCTCCGACCACGGCGAGTCGCTGGGAGAAAAGGGGTTGTTCCTGCACGGCATTCCGTACGCGATCGCGCCGAAGGAACAGACCCGGGTGCCGATGGTGATGTGGCTGTCCGCCGGCGCCGCGCGCAGCGCCGGTGTCGACGCTGCCTGCCTGCGGCAGCGCGCCGACACGCCGGCGACGCACGACCACCTGTTCCACACCGTGCTCGGGCTGCTCGACGTGCGCACCGCGCTGTACGAACCCGGGCTGGACCTCGGCGCCGGCTGTCGGCCGGCAGGCGCGGCCGGCCCCGCCTCGTGAGCTCGCCCGAGACGCCCACGCGGCCGCGGCACGACCTCGCGCTGACGCTCGGCCTGCTGGCCGCGCTGCTGCTGTGGGATGTGAGCGGCCTCGACCTCGTCGTCAGCCATGGGTTCGGCGGTGCACAGGGCTTCCCGTGGCGTCAGGCGTGGTGGGCGCGCGACCTGCTGCACGACGGCGGGCGGGTGATGGCGGCCCTGGTGCTGGTCGCCGGGCTTGCTCACGTCTGGTGGCCCCGACCCGCCGGGCCGTCGACCCCGACCCGCGCCGAACGCCTGCGCTGGACGGTCGTCGTGCTGGCCAGCCTGATCCTGGTGCCGGCGCTCAAGCGGTTCAGCGACACCAGTTGCCCGTGGGACCTGGCCGAGTTCGGTGGCGTGGCCGCCACCGTGTCGCACTGGCGCTTCGGCGTCACCGACGGCGGGTCGGGCCACTGCTTCCCGTCCGGCCATGCGGTGGCGGCGTTCGAGTTTTTCGGCCTGTACTTCCTGTGGCGCGACCGCCGGCCGGGCCTCGCGCGGGCGTGGCTGATCGGCATCGGCATCGCCGGGCTGCTGTTCGGCGTCGCGCAGCTGGTTCGCGGCGCACACTTCGTCAGCCACACGCTGTGGTCGGCGTGGCTGTGCTGGGCGGTTGCGGCGGCGGTGGCCGGCTGGCCGCGCGGCGGCGT
>JBDTUO010000396.1:0-3188 GCA_040007675.1 Rubrivivax sp. | reverse complement strand
CGGGCTACCCGAACGGTCGGCGCCCGAAGGACGACGTGGTCGACATCTCGCTCGTGGCGATGATGGGCGGCCTGTGCGTGGCCAACGGCGAAACCAACGCGCTCGGCTTCGGCACGGACTGCAATCCCACGGTGGTGCCGCTTGGCGCGACATCGTTCAAGTTGCACGACGCCGTCGACCAGGCCGTGGTGCCGCTGCTGATGACGTTCCCGTACCTGAACACGCCCAGCCCGGGTGCACAGTAACCGAGGAGACTGAGCGATGCGAACGACGTTCAAACCACTCACGCTGCTCGCAGCGGTCAGCGCCGCAGTAGTGCTGGCCGCCTGTGGCGGCGGCGGCGGCGGCAGCAAGGGGCCGGGAAAGGTGCCATCGAGTGCCCTGGATTCGCCGGAGGCTTTCGTCGACTACGTGGACGGGCTCAAGACCCGTGACGACCGCGAGCCGATCGAAGTCGCCGACGACATGAACCCGCCGACCAGCGAGACCGACGAGCCCGTGGCCGTCGAGTGATGGCCGCTGGAGGCCGAACGATGGACACGCTTCACACCACCATTGCATCCGGTCTCCGGCACCTCCGCGGCACCGTCTGGGTCACCCTCGACGGGCGCCGCCCGCGCGACGCAGCCACATCGGCTGCGGTCGCGCTCTTCATCCTGATCGCCGCCCTCGGCGCCGGCTTGCCGGCGCGGGCGGCGCTCCTCTTTCCCACATCCGACGACGAAGTCGTCGAACGCCTACCCTGGGCCTGGGACGCCGCGACGCGCAGCCGCCAGGCGGCGCTGGCGCGCGACCCCAAGGACCTGCCGCTCGCGTTGACCGCGGCGCGCGACGCGATCGACCGCTCCCGCCGCCACGGGGACCCGCGTGAACTCGGCGTCGCCCAGGCCGCGCTCGGCCCGTGGTGGGCGATGCCCAATCCTCCCGCTGCGGTGCGGCTGCTGCGCGCCACCGTGCGCCAGGGCCTGCACGACTTCGACGGCGCGCTGACTGATCTCGATGCGCTCTGGGCCGACCCCACGACGCCGCTGGCGCTGCGCGCGCAGGCCGGCCTGACCCGCGTGACGGTGCTGCAGGTCACCGGCCGCCTGGCTGACGCCGCGCGGGCCTGCGACGGGCTGTCCGGACTCGGTGGCGGCGCGGGGCTGGAGCGCATCGCGCGCGCCTGCGGCGCCGAGCTGCGCAGCCTGCGCGGGCAACCGGCACCGGCCGCGGCCGAGCTCGCCGCGCTGGCGCAGGCGGCACCCGCCGACGGCTGGATCGCGCTGCTGCGCGCCGAGCTGGCGCAGCGCCGCGGCGATGTCGCCGCCGCCGAAGCGGCGTTCCAGGTCGCGGTGCGCGATGGCGGCGACGTGTATGCGCGCGCTGCCTACGCCGATTGGCTGCTCGAGCAGGGTCGGCCGGCTGACGCCGCCCGCACTGCGCGCCCGGACGACAACGATGCCGATGCACTGCTGCTGCGGCGCGCGATCGCGGCCCATCGGCTCGCCGATCCGGGCGCGCCGGCACTGGCGGCCGAACTGAAGGCGCGGCTCGACGCCGCGCGTGAACGCGGCGACGAACCTCACCTGCGTGAAGAGGCCCGCCTGGCGCTCGACGTGATGGCCGATCCCGCGCGGGCGCTCGTGCTCGCCAGCGCCCAGTGGCGTCTTCAGAAGGAGCCGGCCGACGCCGTGCTGCTGCAACGCGCGGCGCGCGCCGCCGGACGGCCCGATGCGGCACGACCGCTGCACGAGTGGGCGGCAGCGTCGGGCACCACGCCGGCGGCGATCGACGTGCGGCTGTCCGATGCCGAGCCCGGAGCGCGGCGATGAACCGGCGGCCGTGGTGGTTGCCGCTGCTCGCGCTGGTGCTGCTGCTCGCCAGTGCGCCGGCGGCCCGTGCCCACAAGCCGAGCGACGCCTACCTGCGCTGGCAGGTCGATGGCGCGGTGGTCGAACAGCGCATCGACATCGCGCTGCGTGACCTCGACCGCGAACTGGCACTCGATGCCGACGGCGACACCGTGCTGCGCTGGGGCGAGGTGCGCACCCGCTGGGCCGAGATCGCGGCCGTCGCCGCGGCCGGTGTGCGCTGGCAGGCCGACGGTCGGGATTGCCGCGCCGAGGCCACCGAGCCGCCGGCGCTCGACCGCCATGTCGACGGCGCCTACGCCGTGCTGCGTCAGCGCTTCCGCTGCCCGGCGCCGGTGCAACGGCTCGACGTGGACTACCGCATGTTCGCGGGCCGCGACGCGACGCACCGCGGCCTCGCGCGCATCGACATCGTCTCCAGCGCAGGCAACAACGCCGGTGACGCCGGCACGGCATCCGCCACCACCGTACTGGTGCCCGGCGCCGGTGTGCAGCGCATCGCCGTCGGCGCGCCGGAGACTGCCGGCAGCGGGCAGGCCGCGGCGGGCGAGGGCGGCGGATCGGCGTTCAGCCGCTTCACCGACGCCGTGCGCGAGAGCCGATTCACGCACTTTGTGCGTGAGGGCATGCACCACATCGCCAGCGGGCTCGACCACCTGCTGTTCCTCGCCACACTGCTGGCCGTTGTCGGCTCGCGCCGCGAGCACGGCCGCTGGGTGCCGAACCCGAAACCCGGCGCCGCCTGGCGCGAGACGCTGCAACTCGTCACCGCGTTCACCGTCTCGCATTCGCTGACGCTCGGGCTGGCGGCGGCGGGGGTGCTGGCGCCGCCGTCGCGCTGGGTCGAGACGCTGATCGCGCTCAGCGTGCTGGCGGCGGCGCTGGACAACCTGCGCCCCTTCGTGCCCGGGCCGCGCTGGGCGATGGTGTCGGTGTTCGGCCTCGTCCACGGCTTCGGTTTTGCCGGGCCGCTGCAGGACCTCGGGTTGACGCGCGGCGCGCTGGCGGTGCCGCTGCTGGGCTTCAACCTCGGTGTCGAGCTCGGGCAGTTGATCGTCGTGGCGCTGCTGCTGCCGATCGCGCTGCTGATGCGTCAGCGCCCGGGGCTGCGCGGCTGGATCGTGCGCGGCGGGTCGACCGCGGTGGCGCTGCTGGCCCTGTTGTGGACCATCGAACGGGGCTTCGGGATGAGCTGACGAGCGCGCGTCGGCGTCACCGTTGCGTGGGCTTCGGCGTCTTGGCGGGCAAGGTGGCGACGAAGTGCCGGCTGCGGTCGAGCCAGAATCGCAGCGCGGCGTCGCCGGCCAGCCCGGGCGGGTCGACGTAGACGTAGCC
>JBDTUO010000395.1:0-3191 GCA_040007675.1 Rubrivivax sp. | reverse complement strand
ACCCGAGCGGGCGCTACTTCACGCTCTACAAGCGCTGGCACCTGATCGGGCTGGAGGTCGGCGTCAGCGTCGCCAGCGTGGCGCTGCGCGGCGAGGCGACCGGCGCGGCGTCGATGTGGCAGGCCGATGTCGTCGCGACCGCCAAGCGCGACCTGGTGCCGGGCGAGGTACTCGACGGCGAAGGCGGCTACACCGTGTGGGGCAAGCTGCTGCCGGCTGCGACCTCGGCCGCGATGGGCGGCCTGCCGCTCGGGCTGGCGCATGACGTCAAGCTGGTGCGCCCGGTCGCGCAGGGCCAGAGCCTCAGCTGGGACGACGTCGCGATGGACACCTCGACGCGCGCGTACGCGCTGCGACGCGAGATGGAGCGCGAGTTCGCCACCTGAACTGCACGCGGCCGATGGCCGCAACGGCGCTGCTTCACGCGGCGGCGCAGCCGGCGGCGCGCTGCACCAGCGACGCGCCGTCGGGCACACCGGTCGACGCCAGCGCATCGACGCCGGCGACGATGGCCAGCGTGACGGCCAGCGCCAGCATGAAGGCGAACGGGCGGACGGGTCCTCGGGCAAACATCGGTGGCACTCCATGGCGCTGCGGAGCGCAGCGAATGGCGTGACTTTCGGCGCCCGCGCGGGTCTCGAGCGAGCCCTTTGCGACGGAGCGGCGCCGGGTGCCGCCGAACGGCCCGTTTCAGCGATGGGCCGCAGGTGCGGCAAATGGCCCACCGCGCGTGGGCCATTGAGCGCCTCAACCGCTACGGCGCCTTGCGGTAGGCCCAGGCCACCACCAGCCCCAGGAGGACGAGCAGCGCGCCGTCGAACAGCGCCTGCTTGATCGCCAGCAGCGCCGGCATCGGCTGGACGACAAAATAGATCATGTAGGTCGGCACGACGGTCAGCAGCGCGACGGCGACGCCGAAGCGCACGCCCTGGCCGGGCCAGGGCCGGCCGCCTTCACGGCCACGCGCGTAGATCCAGGCGAAGGCACCCGCCAGCAGCACGTGCGCGAGCAGCATCAGCGGAAAGTAGCGCTGGGAGTCTTCCTCGGTGCGGAACAGCCGGCCCTGCAGCGCGGTGTAGTCCGCGCCGAGCAACACGCCGTGAACGATCAGGCTGCCGACCATCCAGGCGACGAACAGCAGCGCCCAGGCGATGAAGAACGGACGATTCATGCGGTCTCCTCCGGTTTCCCTGTCGTGCCGCCGGCTGCGGCGCGTCGCGCATTGCACACCCAAGGGCACGGCTCGGCAAGCCGGGTTTCGGCCGCCCCCCACGCCGTCGGCGGCCGCCGCGCCCTCACATGGCCCGCTGCCGCCCGCTGCGGCGCGTCGTGCGCCGAGGCGGTCATGCGCTCGCTACGGGTGGGCGGCGCGGTCCTCGTGCGGTGGCCGCGTCCATTCGTAACGCACGTCCTCGAGCTGCCAGTCGGGCTCGAAGCCGCGCGCGACGGCACAGAAGCCGTGGTGCTCGTAGAACCGGCACGCGCGCGCATTGCGCACGAAGGTGTACAGCCACAGCCGACCCGCGCAGTCGTCCTGTGCCAGGCGCAGCAGCCGCGTGCCGATGCCCTGCCCGTGGTCGCAGACGCGCACGTGCAGCTGCGCGACCGAGACCGAGTTCGACGCCAGCATCCCGACGACCGCGCCGCTGCGCAGCGCGAGGCGCACGCGGTACGTGGGCCTGACGATCGCGTCGAAGTACGCGGACTGCTCGGCGAGCGGGTGCGGGTCGATGATGCCGACACCGTGTTCGAAGCTCTGACGCCACATGCGCAGCAGTTCGTCCCGGTACGGCTCGGCGAAGTCGACGACGTCGACCTCGTGACCGGCCGCCGGACCGCACACCAGCGTCATCGCGGAGGACGCTCCGGCGTCAGCCCGCGCGACCGAACGGGTGCAGACAGTGTCATGGCGC
Source organism: Rubrivivax sp. (assembly GCA_040007675.1). Lineage (GTDB taxonomy): Bacteria > Pseudomonadota > Gammaproteobacteria > Burkholderiales > Burkholderiaceae_C > Rubrivivax. Next base: position 1,278 of record JBDTUO010000395.1, on the reverse strand, counting down.
CTCCGGCCGCACACACACAATCGCCTCGCGCAGCCGCTGCCCCGCGACCAGCCCGAGCGCCGCCGCGCTCGCATTGACGTGCGAGATCACGCCGTGGGCCCAGGCGTCGTGCGCGTCGCCGATGCGGGCACTGGTGTGGGCGACGGTCAGCGCCGGCTGTCCGGCCGCCTCGAGCGGCGCGAGCCCGGCGATGCCCGCGCCGTCCTTGCCGACGCCGGCGTCGTTGAAGACCACCAGCCCGAGAGGCTGCTGCAGCGCGTAGGCGGCGGCGCTGAGCCCGCCATGGGAGCCGCTGACCACCCAGTCGCCGGCATCGCCCGCGTCCAGTTCGGTGATGCTGTCGACCAGCAGGACCCGCCGGTCGTCACTGCGGCGACGGATCGACGCCACGCGCCAGCTCAGAAGCCGCTGCCGGGCGTGGCGAGGTAGGCCGCCTCGTCGGCACTCGACACGCGGCCGAGCGCAGCGTTGCGGTGCGGGAAGCGCCCGAAACGCTGGATGACGTCGCGGTGGCGCTGCGCGTAGTCGAGCACCGTCGGGCTGGCCGCCTCCGGCGCGTCGTGCCGCAGGCGCTCGAACAGCGCCACGCTGCGATCCTGCAGCGCGAGGTCTTCGGCGTGCTCGAACGGCAGGTAGGCGAACCAGCGCCCGTGCGGCGGCAGCGCCTGATCGAGCGCACGGTCGACGAGCGCGGCCGCCAGCGTGCGTGCGCGTGCATCCCCCGCGAACGCCCGCGCGTCGCCGCGGAACAGGTTGCGCGGGAACTGGTCGAGCACGATCAGCTCGGCGAGCGTGCCGCGCGGGTCGCGGTCCCAGCCGAGCGGGCCGTCGAGCGCGCGCTCGACGAGCGTGCCGAAGCGGCTGCGGATCGTGTCGTCGAAAGCCGGGTCCTTGCGGAACCACTCGACGCGCTCGGCCCACGGCGCGGGGCCGAACCAGAAGCCCAGCACGTCTTCCGGCGTCGGCACCGGCTCGCCCGCGGCCGTCATTTCACCCCGGCGCGGTAGCCGGTGAAGATGCGTGTCTGCAGGCGTCGGATGTCCTGCGGCACGCTGTCGGGCGGCGTCATCTTCTTCAGGTCCTCGGGCGACAGGAACACGGTCGGGTTGTCGGCTACCGCCTTGTCGACGAACTTGCGCGACGCCAGGTTCGGGTTCGCGTAGAAGACCGCGTTCGACAACGCCGCGTGCACCTCGGGGCGCAGGATGTAGTTGATGAACGCATGCGCGTTCTTCGGGTGCGGCGCGTCCTTCGGGATCGCCATCGAGTCGAAGAACA
>JBDTUO010000394.1:0-3208 GCA_040007675.1 Rubrivivax sp. | reverse complement strand
CCGCCTCGCCCGCCCCGGACGCCGTCGACGTGCTCGTCGTCGGCGGCGGCATCAATGGTGCCGGCATCGCGCGCGACCTCGCCGGGCGCGGCCTGTCGGTGCTGCTGGTCGAGCGGGACGATCTGGCGGCGCACACCTCTTCGTCCTCGACCAAGCTGATCCACGGCGGGCTGCGCTACCTGGAGTACTACGAGTTCAATCTGGTGCGCAAGGCGCTGCAGGAGCGCGAGGTGCTGCTCAGGAGTGCGCCGCACATCATGTGGCCGCTGCGCTTCGTGATGCCGCACGACCCGTCGATGCGGCCGGCCTGGATGATCCGCGCCGGCCTGTTCCTCTATGACCATCTGGCGCGGCGCGAGGTGCTGGCGGGCTCGGGGACGGTCGACCTGCGCACCCACCCGGCCGGCAAGCCGCTGCAGCCGCGCTTCACGCAGGGCTTCGTCTATTCCGATGGCTGGGTCGACGACGCACGCCTCGTGGTACTGAACGCGATCGATGCGCGCGACCACGGCGCTGTGGTGCTGACGCGCACCGCGTGCGTCGAGGCCCGTCGCGCCAGCGACGCCTGGACCGCGACGCTGTGCACCGACGGCGGGCGCGTGTGCACCGTTCGTGCGCGGGCGCTGGTGAATGCGACCGGGCCGTGGGCAGAGACGTTCCTGCGCCAGCAGGCCCGGCCCGCGGGCGGCGAGGTGCTGGCCAAGAAGAGCCTGCGCCTGGTCAAGGGCAGCCACATCGTGGTGCCGCGCTGCTTCGAGCACGACCATGCGTACATCTTCCAGAACGCCGACAAGCGCGTCATCTTCGCCATCCCGTATGAGCGCGACTTCACGCTCATCGGGACCACCGACGTGGAGATCCAGGGCGAGCCGGGACGGGCATGCATCGACGACGCGGAGACGGCCTACCTGTGCGAACAGGCCAGCCGCTACTTCCAGCGCCCGGTGAAGCCGGAGCACGTCGTCTGGAGCTATTCTGGCGTGCGGCCGCTGCTGGACGACGCGGCGGGCGACGCGTCCGCCGTCACGCGCGACTACCTCATCGAGTCGGAATCCAGCGCGGCGCCCTTGCTCAGCATCTGGGGCGGCAAGATCACCACCTTTCGCAAGCTGGCCGAAGATGCCGCCGACGAGCTGGTGCAGCTGCTCGGCGAGCGGCGTGCCGCCTGGACCGCGGGCGCCTTCCTGCCCGGCGGTGACCTCGCGGCGTGGATCGGCGCGGCGCAGCGGCCGGACACCGACTTCGAGCGTTTCGTGCTCGCGCTGCAGGCGCGTCATCCCTGGCTGCCGGCGGAGCTGGCACATCGCCTGGCCCGGGCCTATGGCGACCGCGTGACGCGTGTGGTGGACGGTGCCCGGCAGCTCGCCGATCTGGGCGCCGAGATCGCGCCGGGCCTGTTCGAGGCCGAGCTCGGGTATCTGCGCCGCGAGGAGTGGGCGCGCACGGCCGAGGACGTGCTGCGCCGACGCTCGAAGCTGGGGCTGCACATCGACGACGCGGCGACGCAACGGGTCGAACGCTGGATGGACGAACGGCGTGCGGTCGACGCACGAACCGAATCGACGGCGGAGCGGGCGTCATGCAACTGACCCTGGACGGTGTTCGAAAGCGCGTGGGGGCCGAGCTGTGGCTCACCGACACCACGCTGTCGCTGCGCCCGGCCGAGGTGACCGTGCTGCTCGGCGCCACGCAGGCCGGCAAGACCAGCCTGATGCGCATCATGGCCGGGCTGGACCCGCCGACGCGTGGGCAGGTGCACGTCGACGGCGTCGACGTCACCGGCGTGCCGGTGCGCCAGCGCAACGTGTCGATGGTCTACCAGCAGTTCATCAACTACCCGTCGATGACGGTGTACGACAACATCGCCTCGCCGCTGCGCCTGCGCCGCGAGGCCGACATCGACCAGCGCGTGCGGGCCCTGGCGGCCAAGCTGCACATCGAGATGTTCCTCGACCGCCTGCCGGCCGAGTTGTCCGGTGGCCAGCAGCAGCGGGTGGCGCTGGCACGTGCATTGGCCAAGGGCGCGCCGCTGATGCTGCTCGACGAGCCGCTGGTCAACCTCGACTACAAATTGCGCGAGGAGCTGCGCGAGGAACTGACACAGCTGTTTGCCGCCGGCGACACCACCGTCGTCTATGCCACGACCGAACCGGGCGAAGCCCTGCTGCTCGGTGGCTACACCGCAGTGCTGGATGCCGGCGAACTGCTGCAGTACGGCCCGACCGCCGAGGTTTTCCACCGCCCGGCATCGCTGCGCGTGGCCCGGGCCTTCAGCGACCCGCCGATGAACCTGATCGAAGGGGACGCGACGGCGCAGGGCGTGCAGTTGCGTGGCGGGCCGCTGCTGCCCCTGGCCTGGCACACGCGACCGCCGGGCGCGGTGACGGTGGGCGTGCGTGCCAGCGCGCTGCACGTGACGTCGCGCGACGGCGACGTGCTCCTGCCGGGGCGCGTGGAGCTGGCGGAGATCTCGGGTTCGGACACCTTCGTCCACGTCGAGACGGCGTGCGGCGAAGTGGTGGCGCAGTTGACAGGGGTGCGACATTTCGAGCTGGGCAACCCCATGACGCTGCACCTGCATCCCGCCCAGGTCTACGTGTTCGATGCCGCGGGCGCGCTGCTGGTCGCGCCCTCGCGCCGGGGTGCGCACTGAGATGGCCCGCATCGATCTCGACCTGGCGCATTCCTACAAGGCGGCGCCCGCGAGCGACGAGGACTACGCCTTGCTGCCGCTGAAGATGTGCTTCGAGGATGGTGGTGCCTATGCGCTGCTCGGACCGTCGGGCTGCGGCAAGTCGACCATGTTGAACATCATCTCCGGGCTGCTGCGGCCCTCGCAGGGCGGCATCCGCTTCGACGGCAAGGACGTGTCGGCCCTGTCGCCGCAGCAGCGCAACATCGCGCAGGTCTTCCAGTTCCCGGTGGTCTACGACACGATGACGGTGGCCGAGAACCTGGCGTTTCCGCTGCGCAACCGCAAGCTGCCGGCCGACCGCATCCGGACCCGCGTCGGGCAGATCGCGGAAATGCTGGAGCTGTCGGGCCAGCTCGACCAGCGCGCCGCCGGCCTGGCGGCCGACGCCAAGCAGAAGATTTCGCTCGGGCGCGGGCTCGTGCGCGAGGACGTGTCCGCGGTGCTGTTCGACGAGCCCTTGACCGTGATCGACCCGCACCTGAAGTGGCAGCTGCGGCGCAAGCTCAAGCAGAT
>JBDTUO010000393.1:0-3212 GCA_040007675.1 Rubrivivax sp. | reverse complement strand
CCTCGCCGTAGGCCGACGCGAGCACGACGAGGTCGGCCGCGGCCATCAGCTGTGGAACGTCGTGGCGCGGCCCGAGCAAGTGCAGTACCGGCGACAGCCGATGCTCCCGCGCGAGCGCACTGATCCGGGCGTGGTCCGGGGTCAGCCCGGTGCCCACCATCACGAAGTGCACGCGGGGCTGCGCCGCGCGCACGATGGCGGCGGCGCGGACGAAGTTCGGGTGATCCTTCTGCGGGTCGTCGCGTCCGACGGCGAGCACCACCGGCGTGTCCGACGCAAGTCCGAGTTCGGCTCGCAGCTCCGCGCGCGCCGCTGGCGCAGGTCGGAAGCGCTCAACGTCGAAGCCGTTGCCGATGACCACGAACGGTGCCGACGCGTACCCGATCTCCAGGTGCACGTCGCGCGCGACCACTGAGCACGACACGATGCGGCGCGGCACGCGGTGCGACAACCAGACGCAGACGCGCCGCACCAGGTGCGTCGAGCGCCGGCTGTTCGCGGCCGACAGCGTGGAGTTGTGCAGGCCCCAGACGATGCGCCGCACGCCCGCCAACCGGGCTGCCAGCGAGCCGAACAGGTCGCCGTGGTACATCCAGGTCTGCACGACGTCTGGCCGCAAGGCGCGGAGCTGCCGGACCAGCGAACGGAAAGTGCCGAGCGGCCGCCGCCGCATGTCCAGCGTGATCACCGGCACGCCGAGCGCGGCGATGCGGTCGGCGATGTCGCCGCCGCCGGTCAGCGAGATGACAGTCGGCGCGAACTCGCGCCGGTCCAGGTGTCGCAACAGTTCGAGCAGCACGACCTCGGCGCCACCGAGCCGTAGGCCAGATGCGATGAACAGCAGTCGCATCACGGTTGCTGCGCCGTCGAGCTGGCGGGCCGCTCACGCGCCGCTCGCCGGTGCCGCCACGCATCGACCAACCGGGGCAGGCCGAGCATCCCGACGAACTGGAAGGTCAGCCACGCGAAGTCCAGTTGCAGGCGGTGACGGGGACCCTGGAGCTCGCCGTAGATGGCATACAGCGCCGTAAAGACGGCCGTGTAGGCGAGCAGGAAGCGGGTGAAGGCAGTGCCGTGATGCCAGACGCGCCACACGCCCAGGACGACTGCCGGCAGCAGCAGCCAGTGCAGCGTCGCCGGCACGTCGAGGAACGCGTAGTTGTCGTCGGTGTTGAGCGGGATCGGTGTCAGCACGAAACGGACGAAGCCTGTCAGCGGGTTCACGAGGTCGCTGCGCACGGCATCGAGCGCCTGCTCGCCGACGGCCGGGCCGAAGTACGCGGCCAGCCCGCCCATCAGTGCTGTGCCGAGCAGCAGCATGCGCAGCCGGCCGCGCTGGTGGATCTGGGTCGCCGCGGAGAGCGCCAGCGCAAGCGCGAACAGCAACGGCACGTAGAAGCGCAGGAACAGCAGCGCGGCCGTTGCTGCGCCCGCCAGCGCGAGGGCGGCGAGCCGGCGGCCACGCAGCTGCCACGACAGCGCCGTCAGCAGCAACACGTGCATCAGCAGCACCAGGGTGTCCTTGCCGTTGAGCACCGTTGACCAGGCGAGGATGTCCGGGTGCAGCAGCGCGAAGGCGAACAGGGCCGAAGTCCAGCGCGGCGGACACAGGCCCTCGCGGACGAGCAGCCGGGTCGCCACCCATGCGACGCCGACCGACGCCACGACGTTCAGCGCGACGGGGGCGTAGTAGCCGTCGCCAAACAGGCCGACCGCGATCGCGTTCACGAGGTAATACAGGAAGTGATTGCCCTCGCCGGCGGCCAGCAGCAGCGGCAGGTGCTGCAGCAGGTTGAACGGCGTCACGCCGGCGGCGTCAAGTGCGGCTCCGCGTTCGAGGTAGGTCCAGTCGTCGAGGTAGGTGTAGGTGCCGTCGAAGACGAGACCGAAGTAGATCAGGAACGGGGCCGTCTTCGCGCTCGCGAGCGCCAGGGCGATCAGCACCGAGCCCGTGACCCGCCACGCGGCGAGGCCTGCGACGCTGAAGATCAGCGCGGCCGGCAGCGCCAGCTGGCTGAGTTCAAACGACGGCAACATCGGCCAGCGCCTGTTCGTAGCGGCGTGCGACGGCGCCGGCGGCATACGTGGCCATCGCGGCGTCGTCGATGCGCGCCCGCGGCCCCGCGAACCAGGCGCGAATCGCTCGCGCCAGGGCCTCGGGCGAGAAGTCGTCGGCGACCACGCAGCCGGGGATCGCCTGCACGATCTCGACCGCGGCCGGGACAGGTGTGGTCACGACCGGCGTGCCGAGCGCAAGTGCCTCGATGACGACGTTGGGCAGCCCTTCGTAGAGAGAAGACAGCAGCAGTGCATCGGCTCGACGCAGCCATGGGTAGGGATTGGGCGTGAAAGGCTGCAACGCGACGCGGTCCGCGAGGCCGAGCTGTGCCACCCGCGCGTGCAGCCTGTCCTGCTCCGGTCCCTGTCCGATCAGATCCAGCCGCAGCGGCAGGTCGCGGCACAGCGCGATCGCGTCCAGCAGCGCCGCGAAGTTCTTCTGCGGCGCCAGGCGCCCGGCCGCCACGAGCCGGACCGTCGCGTGCGAATGCGAGGCCGGATCGGCGGCGATGGGTTCGTCAGCCAGCCGGCGCACGCGCTCGAGGTCGACCGGATTCGGGATCACCCGTGTCGACGCGCGACGAACGCCGAAACGCAGGCACAGGTCGTCCTGCATCGCGCACGACTGGCAGACGATGAGGTCGAAGCGCGGGTACAGCAGGCGGTGGGCGAGACGGAGCAGCGCCGGTCTACGCTCGTCCGCCAGGCTGTGGCTCAGCACGTTGGACTCGCGCGCGACGAAGCGCGTGCCGCGGGGCATCAGCGGCCGCAGGAACGCCACCATCAGGTTCAGGTGGCTGAGGGTCGAGAACACGATGCGCGGGCGCCGTTCGCGTACCAGCCGCCACAGTGCCGGTCCCGCGCGAGCGACCCGTTCGCACCGGAGGTCGACCCACGGCACGTCGTCGGGCAGGTCCGCGGCGAGCTCCGGCGGCTGCCCGTTCACCACCGCAAGCAGCGGCCGGAAGCGCGTGCGATCCAGGTGCCGCAGCAGCGTCAGCAGCACCCGCTCTGAGCCACCGGCGCGCAGCGTCGGCAGCAGCACGAGCAGCGGAATCGGCGCCGCAGCCAGCGCGGGGGCGACGGGCAAGGTCACGCTCGATCCGGCTCGGGGCGGTCGAAGACGAACTCGTTGCAACCGTGTCCGCCGGCGC
>JBDTUO010000392.1:0-3220 GCA_040007675.1 Rubrivivax sp. | reverse complement strand
CCCTTGGTGCGCTCGGTCACTTCCTTGGCGAAGTGGTCTATTGCCACGCCCTGGTGCGAATCCTTGCCGATGGACACGTTGATGCGCATTACGGTCTGCGCCGCGGCGCCAGCGATCAGGCCGACGGCCAGGCCGGCGCCGATCAGCAGCCGCAGGGCGGGAAAGCGGCGCGGGCGCGGCGTGTGGCGGGCGGGGAAGTCGGTGATCGAGCGCAGATGCGACATGGTCGTGTCTCCAGGGCGTGGGTGGGGGTGAACAGGGGACTCGGGTCAGGTTTCGCGCTCAGGCGCAACGGTACTGGTCGAGCACGGCGCGATTCACGTCGATTCCGAGGCCGGGTCCGTCCGGAATCCGGACCCGCCCGTCGACCATCGAGATCGCGCCGTGGATCAGATCTTGCCGGAACGGGTGCGCCGACTGGTCGTACTCCAGCATCGGCTCGATCGGGTGCAGCGCCAGCGGCGCCGGCGGCAGCGTGGCCAGGAACTGCAGCGACGCCGCCAGCCCGATGCCCGACGCCCAGACGTGCGGCACGATCGGCAGGTGCCAGGCCTGGGCCAGCGCGGAGATCTTGCGACACTCGGTGAAGCCGCCTGCCGAGCACAGGTCGGGCTGCAGGATGTCGACCGCGCGGCGCGAAATCCATTCACGGAAGCCGATCTTGGTGAACTCGTTTTCACCCGCCGCCAGGTAGATGTCGGTCAGGTTCTTGAGTTCGGCGTAGCCGTCGATGTCCTCGGGCGAAATGGGTTCCTCGAACCAGTGGATGTGCGCCGGCTCGATCGCCTTCAGCACCCGGCGCGCCGCGCCCACCGGGTAGGCGTGGTTGGCGTCGACCATCAGCTTGGGCGCCGGCCCGATCGCGTCCCGCACCGCGTGCACGTAGGCAATGTCGTCCTCGACGCCGAAGCCGATCTTCAGCTTCATCGCCGTGAAGCCGGCGTCCAGGTGGCGCCGGGCCTCGGTCACGGCGTCGGCCGGGTAGCGGCCACCCGCCAGGCGGTAGAAGCCGGTGGCGTAGGGCTGCACGTCGGTGCGGTAGGCGCCGCCCAGCAGCTTGTGGACCGGCAGCCCGAGGGCGCGTCCGAGGCAGTCCCAGATCGCGATGTCGACCGCACTGATCGCGTTCGGGACCGCGCCCTTCTGCCCGAACGGGCGCGTGCGGTTGTACATGCGCTCCCACAGCACGTCGACGTCGAACGGGTCCTGCCCGATCACCACGGGCTTGAGGGCGCCCTGGATGATCGTCGCCGCGATCTCCGGCGGCTGCAGGCCGTGGCACAGCGCCTCGCCCCAGCCGGTCACGCCGGCGTCGGTGATCAGCTCGACGATGGTCGTGCTGCGCCGGCTGACCCAGCCCATCGAGAACGCGAACGGCTGCTCGAGCGGCGTCGACAGCACATGGGTCTTGAGGTCCAGGATCTTCATCGACGCCGGGCGCTGGAATCGTCAATAAATCATATAATATGAGTTGAAAGTCTGGCATGGCATCCGCACAAACCCGCTGCGCTCCCGCGCGCGCTGGCTCCCTCAGCGCCCAGGTGGCCGACGAACTCGGGCGCCGCATCGTGGCGCGCCGCTACGCGCCCACCGCAACGCTCCCGCCGGAGGCGGCGCTGCTGCAGGAGTTCGGCGTCAGCCGCAGCGTGCTGCGCGACGCCATCAAGTCGGTCGCGTCCAAAGGCCTGCTCGAGGTGCGCCAGCGCCGCGGCACGACGGTCACGCCGCGCCACCGCTGGAACATGCTGGACGCCGAGGTGCTGGGCTGGATCGCGCAGTCCGGCGCCGACCCGCAGTTGTTGATCAGCTTGACCGAGTTGCGCCTGATCGTCGAGCCCGGAGCCTGTGTGCTGGCGGTCGCCCGAGGCGACGAGCAGGCGCTGCAGCGCGTCGAGGCGGCATGGGCGCGAATGGTCGAACACGCCGACGACCGTGCCCGTTTCGTCGAGGCCGACCGCGACTTTCACGTGGCCTTGCTGAGGGCAGCGGGCAACGAGTACCTGGGGGCGGTCAGCACCGCCATCGCGGCAGCGTTGCCCGTCAGCCTGCGAGTCAGCAACGCGACGACGCGCGGCAACCGCGCGTCGCTGATAAGCCACGAATGCATCGTGACCGCGTTGCGCTCGGGCGACGGCCAGGCCGCCGCGGCGGCCAGTCGCCGGCAGCTGGAGGACGCGATGAGACACCTGCGCGCCGGCGCGGGCAAATCTTGATCGGGCCCCGGCCCGCCAGGGCCCGACGGCGTCACCGAGGAGACGCCAGCACCGCACCGGAAGTGCTTCAATCGACGTCCGGAGCGGGCGCACACGCCGCTCCCACCCGAGCCGAGGAGAACCCATGTTCGAACCTTCTGCCAAGACGCGTGATCTGCTGGACCGCCTGAACGCGTTCTTCGACCGCCATATCTACCCGAACGAGGGCCGGTACCACGCCGAGATGGAGGCGTTCCGCCGCGCGGGCGATCCGTGGCAGACGCCGGCCGTGATCGATGAGCTCAAGGTCGAGGCGCGCAAGGTGGGCTTGTGGAACATGTTCCTGCCGCACGCGTACGAGGGGCAGGGCGGCATCTCGAACCTGGACTACGCACCGCTGTGCGAGGTGATGGGCCGGGTGCCGTGGTCGAGCGAGGTGTTCAACTGCTCGGCGCCCGACACCGGCAACATGGAGACCATAGAGCGCTATGGCAGCGATGCCCACAAGCGCCGCTGGCTGGCGCCGCTGCTGGCCGGCGAGATCCGCTCGGCGTTCCTGATGACGGAGCCAGCGGTGGCCTCGTCGGACGCCACCAACATCCAGTGCAGCATCCGTCACGACGGCGACCACTACGTGATCGATGGGCGCAAGTGGTTCAGCTCGGGCGCGGGCAGCCCGCGCTGCGCGATCTTCATCGTGATGGGCAAGACCGACGCCGACGCGCCGCGTCACGCGCAGCAGAGCATGGTGCTGGTGCCGCGCGACGCGCCGGGCGTGACGGTGCTGCGCCCGCTGACGGTTTTCGGCTACGACGACGCGCCGCACGGTCACATGGAAGTCGTGCTCGACAAGGTGCGCGTGCCGGTCGAGAACATGCTGCTCGGCGAGGGCCGCGGGTTCGAGATCGCGCAAGGGCGCCTCGGCCCCGGCCGAATCCACCACTGCATGCGCTCGATCGGCGCCGCCGAGCGCGGGCTGGAGATGATGATCGACCGCCTGCAGACGCGCGACGCGTTCGGCGGGCCGC
>JBDTUO010000391.1:0-3228 GCA_040007675.1 Rubrivivax sp. | reverse complement strand
GGATCGGCCGCCCTTCGGGGTCGAAGCCGGTGTAGCGGATGCGTGCCGCGCGTGGCACGACGCCGCGCAGGCCCGGCACCGACAGGCAGCCTTCCCAGCCCTCTTCCACCTCGTCGTCCAGCGGCGTGATGACCGGGTTGACCAGCACCGTCAGCGGCACCGCCGGCGCGTCCGGGTAGCGCGTGTTGTGGTCAAAACCGAAGATCACGACCTGCACATCCTCCCCGATCTGCGGCGCCGCCAGCCCCGCGCCGCGCGCCGCGGCCATCGTGTCCAGGAGGTCGGCGATGAGCGCGTGCAGCGCCGGTGTTCCGAAGGCAGTCACCGCTGCGGCCACCCGCAGCAGCCGGGGGTCCCCCATCTTCAGGATCTCTCGAATCGCCATGCATCGGCTCCAGGAGGGGGTTCGTCAGCAGGGGCACACGCCCCGGGGTTGCGGGGGCGCCGAGGTGCTGATTGGCCGCCCGACGACGCGAATTATCGCGGGCGGCGATACTCGCGCCGGCCGATGACCGCCGCCGCCAGCCCCTCGACCGTCCCCCGCCGCGCGCTCGTGCTGCTGGCCGTGCTCACGCTCGTCTGGGGCACGAACTGGCCGCTGTTCCCGCTGGCGACGCGCGAGGTCTCGGTGTGGACCTTTCGCGCCGTCGCGGTGACGATCTCCGGCGCCGTGTTGCTGGGCGTGGCGTATCTGCGCGGGCAATCGCTGCGCGTGCCGCGCGAATACTGGCCGACGATCGCCGTCGCCACGCTGTTCTACCTCGTGCTGTGGAACATCGCGAGCACCTACGCGGCGATCCTGATCCCGTCCGGCCAGGCGGCGATCCTGGGCTTCACGATGCCGTTGTGGACCGCGCTCATCTCGTGGGCCGTGCTCGGTGCGCGCCTGCACATGCGGCTGCTGTTCGCGCTCGCGCTCGGCGCGGCGGCGGTCGGCCTGCTGATGTGGCGCGGGCTGAGCGCGTACGCCGAGGCCCCGCTGGGCTTCTTCCTCGGGCTGCTCGCGGGTCTGGGATGGGCGATCGGCACGCTGATCCTGAAGCGGCGCCCGATGGTGCTGCCGGCGCTCGTGCTGACCGGCTGGCAGCTGCTGCTGACGGCGGTGCCCACGGGCATCGGCGCCGTGCTGCTGGCCGATGGCGGCTGGTTCATGCCGTCGTGGACCACCGTGCTCGTGATCGGCTACATCGCGCTGGTGCCGATGGCGATCGGCAACGCCACCTGGTTCACGATCGTCGGCATGCTGCCGGCGCAGGTCGCCGGGCTGTCGTCGATCCTGGTGCCGGTGGTCGCGATGATCTCCGGCGCGCTGGTGCACGGCGAGCCGCTCGGGCCCGTGCAGTGGGCCGCGATGGCCTGCACGGTCGGCTCGCTGTGGCTGACGCTCGGGCGGCGCTGAGCTCGTCGCCGCGTCAGCGCACCCGCGCGAGCAGCGCCTGCAGCCCCGCCTCGTCGAGCACCGGGACACCGAGCGCCCTGGCCTTGTCGAGCTTGCTGCCGGCCTCTGCCCCCGCCACCACGTAGGAAGTCTTCTTCGACACCGAACCCGCGACCTTCGCGCCCGCCGCCTCGAGCATCGCTTTGGCGTCGTCGCGCGTCAGCGTCGGCAGCGTGCCGGTCAGCACGACCGTGACGCCCGCCAGCGGCAGCGCCGGGGCCTCGGCCGCGCCCTCGTGCTCGTCCCAGCGGATGCCGGCGGCGCGCAGCTGCTCGACCACCTCGCGGTTGTGCGGCTGGTCGAAGAAGGTGCGGATGCTCTGCGCGACGATCGGGCCGACGTCTTCCACCTCGAGCAGGTGTTCTTCGGTCGCATCCATCACGCCGTCGAGCGAACCGAAATGTTTTGCCAGCTCCTTCGCGGTCGCTTCGCCGACGTGCCGAATGCCGAGGCCGAACAGAAAGCGCGCCAAGGTCGTCTGCTTGGAGGATTCGAGCGCGGCAAGCAAGTTGCCAGCGGATTTTTCGGCCAGGCGATCCAGCGCGGAGAGCTTCGCGAGGCCAAGCCGGTACAGATCGGGCAAGGTGCGCACCAGGTCCGCTTCGACAAGTTGCTCGACCAGCTTGTCACCGAACCCTTCGATGTCGAGCGCACGCCGCTGCGCGTAGTGCAGCAGCGCCTCCTTGCGCTGCGCAGCGCAGAACAGGCCGCCCGAGCAGCGGTGATCCACCTCCCCTTCCTCGCGCACTACGGCCGAGCCGCAGATCGGGCATTTCCCGGGCATCGAAAACGGCTTCGCGCCCGCTGCCCGGTGCTCCGCGATCACCGAAACCACTTCCGGAATCACGTCGCCCGCGCGCCGCACCACCACCGTATCCCCCACGCGCACGTCCTTGCGCCGCGCCTCGTCTTCGTTGTGCAAGGTCGCGTTGGTCACGGTGACGCCGCCAACGAACACCGGCTCCAGCTTGGCCACCGGCGTGAGCTTGCCGGTGCGGCCGACCTGCACGTCGATCGCGAGCACCCGCGTAATCTGCTCCTGCGCCGGATATTTGTGCGCGACCGCCCAGCGCGGCTCGCGCGTGACGAAGCCCAGGCGCTGCTGCAGATCGAAGCTATCGACCTTGTAGACCGCGCCGTCGATGTCGAATGGCAGCGCATCGCGCAGGCTGCCGAGCCGCTCGTGATACGCTATTAATTCGCTAGCACCAGAACACCGCTGGACGTGCGGAGAGACCGGAAAACCCCATGATTTCACCGCTTCGAGCAACTCGAAATGCGTGTCGAACCCTGGCCCGTCCCCGGATGTCCGCTCCCGGCCGCCGGCTCCAGTGCTCACCCCCCGAGGGCGCGGGCCACCGTCTTCGAAGTGGCCAGGCGACGGTGACTCCTCCTTGGGAGTGATCTGCCCAACCCCATAGGCGTAGAAACTCAAGGGCCGATCCGCCGCGATCTTCGGATCGAGCTGCCGCACCGCGCCGGCCGCCGCGTTGCGCGGATTCACGAACGTTTTTTCGCCCTTCGCGCCAGCGGCGATCCGCTCGCGCTGGCGCTCGTTGAGCCGTTCGAAGTCGGCGCGCCGCATGAACACTTCGCCGCGCACCTCCACCAGTGGCGGCGCGCTGGCCGGCAGCCTGAGCGGAATCTGGCCGATGGTGCGGATGTTCTGCGTGACGTCTTCGCCAGTTTCGCCGTCGCCGCGGGTGGCCGCTTGCACCAACACCCGATCTTCGTAACGAAGGTTGACGGCAAGCCCGTCGAACTTCGGCTCGGCCACGTACTGGATCGGC
>JBDTUO010000390.1:0-3243 GCA_040007675.1 Rubrivivax sp. | reverse complement strand
GACTACAAGTTCAGCGCTACGCCTTGACGAACACGCGGTGGCGTCGGGAGTGCTGACGGTGACCTCAGCCCCCGGCACGGCCCGCCGCGACCCGAGGCGGCTGACGGACGTCAGTCGACCAGCCGCCCAGCCTCCAGCCGCAGTTGACGGTGGCAGCGATCGGCGATCGCGCGGTCGTGCGTCACCAGCACGAGCGTGGTGCCGACCTCACGATTGAGATCGAACATCAGCGCCATCACGGTGGCGCCGGTCGCGAAGTCGAGGCTGCCGGTGGGTTCGTCGGCCAGCAGTACGGCCGGCCGCACGACGAAGGCGCGCGCCAGGGCAACGCGCTGCTGCTCGCCGCCCGACAGCACACGCGGGTAGTGCCCGAGGCGCTCGCCGAGGCCGACCCTCCGGAGCATCTCCAGCGCGAGCGCGCGCGCGTCGGGACGCCCCTGCAGCTCGAGCGGCAGCATCACGTTCTCCAGCGCGGTCAAGTTGGCCAGCAGCTGGAAGCTCTGGAACACGAAACCGAGCTGGCGCGCCCGCAGCGCCGCGCGCGCGTCCTCGTCGAGCGCGAACACATCGGTCCCGGCCAGCCGCACGCGGCCGCCCGTCGGCACGTCGAGCCCGGCGACGATCGCCAGCAGCGTGCTCTTGCCCGACCCCGACGCGCCGACGATCGCCACCGACTCCTTCGCCGCAAGCGAGAAACTGATGTCGTGGAGAATGGTCAAAGTCCCGGTGGAATCGGAAACCTGCTTGCTGACGCCTTCGACGTCGATGATCGGATCGGACATGCCTGTGGCGGATGAGCGGCCGCCGTTGTCTCGGCGCGCGCTGCTGCGTTGGGGGTGGGCGCACTGTAGCGGCATCGGCTGCGCCGGCGCGCTGCTCGCCGCGCCGTGCGCGGCTGCGACCCTCGCCGCCCCGGCGGCGTCAGCGTCGGCATCGGTATCAGGCGCCGCGCCACCGCTGCTGCTCGTCGTCGGAGACAGCCTGTCGGCCGAGTACGGCCTGACGCGCGGGCAGGGCTGGGTCGCTTTGCTCGAACGGCGGCTGGCCTCGCAGCAGCGGGAGGTCAGGGTCGTCAATGCGAGCATCAGCGGCGACACGACGTCCGGCGGACGCACCCGGCTGCCCGCCTTGCTGGCCCGCCACCGCCCGCAGGTGGTCGTGCTCGAACTCGGTGGCAACGATGCCTTGCGCGGCCTGCCGCTGGCGAGCACCGAAGCCAACCTGCGCGCGATGGCACAGGCCGCGCGGGCCGTCGGTGCCCGCGTGCTGATCGCGGGCATGCAGGTGCCGCCGAACTACGGCCGCCGCTATGGCGCGGACTTCGCCGCGCTGTTCGCGCGCGTCGCGAACGAAGAACAGGCCGCACTCGTGCCCTTCCTGCTCGCCGGTGTCGCCGATGGCCCGCAGGCCGACACGCTGTTCCAGCCCGACCGCATCCACCCGCGTGCCGAAGCCCACCCGCGCATCCTCGACAACGTGTGGCGCGTGCTGCAGCCCTTGCTGCGGGGGTGATGGCGCCCAGCGCAAGCCGACCGGCGCGCGCCGGGCCTCGCCGCCGCTCGACCCGGCCGCAGCGGATCAGCGTTCGCCGCGCTCCGAGTCCCCACCCGGACGCCAGCCCGGGCGGTCGCCGCGACGCTCGGCGCCGCCGTCGCCGCGTGCCTCGCGCACCCGCTCCGGCGCCGGTCGCGGCGCCGCGACTGGCGTGGGCGTCGTCGCCACCGCCGCCGGCGGCGCGGATGGCGCGCGCGGCACGAACACTGGCGCGCGGCGCTCCTCGGTCACGCCGCCGCGAACATCAGCCGGCGCGACTGCCTGGCCGCGCGCAGCCGTCCGCGGCGCCACCGCGTCGTCGCGCGAGCGGCTGCGAGGGTCGCCGTCGCGCCGGTCCCCGTTGCGGCGCTCCGGGCCGCGCCGGTCGACTTCGCCGCGATCAGCGTCCCGACCGCCGCGCGTGCCTCGCGGCTCACGCCCCGCCTCCGTCGCCGGCAACACCCCCGGCACGAAGATCGGAACCCCACGCTCGTCGGTCGGGCGATCGTTGGAACCGGGCCGCGGGATGGTCGTGCCCGGACGCGGATCGGGTCTGCGGCCGTCGCGGCGGCCGTCGCGGTCGCGCGTGTTCGCGGCGTCGCCATGGCGACCATCGCGCCAGTGGCCGTCCTCGCCGCGCCGATCGCGCCCGCCGCGCCCGTCACGCCCATCACGTCCGTCGCGTTCATGGCGCCCATGCCGGGCACCAGGATGACGCGGCCATTGCGGCGGTCGGGCGTACCGCGGCGCGCGATCGATGTAGATCGGCCGGTAGACGTCGCGCGGGCCGAGCAGCGACCACGATCCGGCGGGCGGCCCGCCGAGCGTCAGGCTCAAGCCGACCGACGGCCCACCGATCCAGGCGACGAGTGCCGGCGCGAACACCGGCTGAGCGACACGTGCGCCGGGCCACCACGTCCAGCGCGCGCCCCAGCGGATCCAGCGGCCGTAGTGCGACGGCGCGAAGCCCCAGGGCGCAGCGTCGACCCAGGTCCAGCCCCAGGGACGGATGAAGGACCAGTGGCCGTCGCGGAACGGGGCCCAGCCATGGGGCACCGAGGTCGGAATCCACACGGCGCCGTATTCGGGATGCACCTCCCAGCCGCCGTAGCGGTCCAGGTCTTCGGCGCCGGTCACCTCCGGCGACACGTAGCGATACGCCTGCGCGCTGCCCGGCCCGCGCTCCAGCGCCAGCACCCACTCGCCGAAGTCGTCGCGCGCGAGCGCCACCGAGCGCGTGCGCGCCACGCCGGGCCGACCTTCGAGCCAGACCTCGACGGCTTCGCCGGCGTCGAGACGCCGCAGGTTGCCGGCACCCGCGAACTGCAGCGCGCCGCGCAGCGCAGCCGCCCGGGTCAGCGCGCCACCGCTGGCGTCCGCATCCAGGTGGTCGAATCGGTAGGTGCCGGCGGCCAGCGGTTCGAAGCGGCCTTCCAGCGTGCGCACGCCGGTCTGGCGGGCGTGTTCGGTGGTCGGCACCCGCAGCGCCAGCGAGCCGCGCTGCAGCACGAACTCGAGCCGCTCGTCGTTCAGCGCGGCGAACTCCAGTTCGGTTCCACCGTCCAGCCGCAGCACCGTCGGCCCGATGCGCACTTCGGCGCGCCCGTCATCGTCCACCGACAGCCGATCCCCCTCGACCAGCGGCCGGTTCGGGACCGCGGCGGTCCATTCGCCGCCCTCGCCGTCCCAGACCCAGACATCGCCCTCGGT
>JBDTUO010000389.1:0-3243 GCA_040007675.1 Rubrivivax sp. | reverse complement strand
AGGCCCTTGATCTTGTCGCGCAGCATTTCCATCTGCCGCTCCTGCAGCGAGACGGCGCGCTGCCCGTGCGGGCTGGTCAGCTGCACGCTGGCGAGCAGCTCGGCATGGCGCTCGAAGAAGCCCGGCGTCTGCTGGAGGTATTCGGCGATGTCGGCCTCGGTGATGCCCTGCACGCCCTGCAGGCCCGGGGTCAAGATGGTCACAGTTCGATCTCCCCTTCGAACACGGTCTGGGCCGGTCCGGTCATCCACAACGGGCCGGCGTCGCCGCCGTCCCACTCGACAGTCAGTTGTCCGCCGCGCGTGTCCACCGCCACGCTGCGGTCGAGCCAGCCGAGCCGGATGCCGGCCGCCACCGCGGCGCAGGCGCCGGTGCCGCAGGCCAGCGTCTCGCCGGCGTCACGCTCCCACACGCGCAGCCGCACGTGTTCGCGCGTCAGAACCTGCACGAAGCCGGCGTTCACGCCGTGCGCGAAGCGCGGGTGGTGCTCGATGCGTGGGCCGTCCGTCAGGACCGCGGCAGCGTCCACATCGGGCACCCGCTGCACCGCATGTGGGTTGCCCATCGACAGCACGACGATCTCCACCGGCTGCGCACGGCCGTCGAGCGGCAGCGGCCACCAGCGCCCGTCGCCTTCGGGCCGCGCGACGAGGCCGGCCGGGTCGAACGGCAGCGCCGCGGGGTCGAAGTCCGGCACGCCCATGTCGACCCGCACCGCGCCATCGGCCTGCGACGCGTCCAGCACCAGCACGCGGTTGAGCGTGCGCACGCGCAGCGTCGGCCGGTCGCTGAGCCCGTGTTCGTGCACGTAGCGCACGACGCAGCGCGCGCCGTTGCCGCAGTGCTCCACCTCGGCACCGCTGGCGCCGTTGAAGATGCGGTAGCGGAAGTCGACGTCCGGGCCGTCCGGCGGCTCGACGACGAGGATCTGGTCGGCGCCGACGCCGAAGCGTCGGTCGCCCAGGCGACGCAATTGCGCGGCGCCGAGCGCGAGCGGCGCGCGCGTGGCATCGAGCACGACGAAGTCGTTGCCCGCGCCCTGCATCTTCGTGAAGCGTTGCCGCATCGCCGCATTATCCCCGCCGCACCGCACCGCAGCGCTCGTGCGGCGGCGGCTCAGCCGCGTGGGCCGTACAGGTCGTGTTCGCCGGGCGGGCGCGTCTTGAAACGCCGGTGCACCCACAGGTACTGCGCCGGCAGGCGGCGAATCTCCTGCGCGATCCACGCGTTCATCGCCGCCGCATCGGCGGCGTCGTCGCCGGTCGGCCAGTGTTCCCACGGCGGCAGGAAGCGCACGCGGTAGCCCTGGCCGCCCGGCAGCATCTGCGCGACCACCGGCTGCACGAGCATGCCGAGCGCCCGGGCCATGCGGCCGGGCGCCACCAGCGTCGCCGCCGGCACGCCGAAGAACGGCGCGAACACCGCCTCGCGCCGACCGAAGTCCATGTCGGGCAGGTTGAAGAACGCGACCCCCTGGCGGCGGATCGCACGCACCAGCGGCAGCGTGCCGTCGCGGCGCGGGAAAACTTCGCCGCCGCCAAAGCGCAGCCGGCCGCGCCGCATCTCGGCGTCGAACACCGGGTTGCTCTGCGCCTGGTAGATCGAGCCGACGCGCCGCGACTGGAACAGCTGCGTCGCGGCGCCGGCGACGTCGAGCGCCATGAAGTGCGGCACCAGCCACATCACCGGCTGCGCGCTGCGCTCGGCCAGGCCGACGTCGCCCTCGACCTGGATCAGACGCTTCAGCCGCTCGACCGGCGCGTACCAGAGCAGGCCACGCTCGAGCAGGCTGCGGCCGAGCCAGCCGAAGTGGTCGCGCAGCAGCGCGCGGCGGGCGGCCGGGCCGAGTTCGGGCAGGCAGAGCTCGAGGTTGCGGCGCGCGACCCGCCGGCGGTCGGCGGCGAGCAGGAACAGCAACGCGCCGAGCATGCGCCCGAGTACCGCCTGCAGCCGCAGTGGCAGCCGGCTGATCCCGCGCAGCGCCCACACGGCCAGGTGCGCGCCGAGGTTCATGCGGGCGCGCTGGCGGCGGTGTGGCGCGGCGCCTTGTAGCGGTGGTAGCCCCACAGGTACTGCGCCGGACACTGCTCGATCACGGCCTGCATCGAGCGGTTGATCGCGGCCGCGGCCGCGTCGTCGTCGGCACCGGGTGGTGGCGGCTCGGCGAGCGGCTGCACGCGCAGCACGTAGCCGGCGCCACGCGGCAGGCGCTGGCACCACAACACCGCCAGCGCGCTTCCGGTCTGCTGCGCCAGCCGCGCCGCGAGCGTCATCGTGTAGGCCGGCCGGCCGTAGAACGGCGCCCACACGCCCATGCCTTCGGGCGGCACCTGGTCGGGCAGCATGCCGACCGTCTCGCCGCGTTTGAGCGCACGCAGCAACTGGCGCACCCCGGCCAGCGTCGCCGGCGCCGTGAGCAGGCCGGGTCGTGCGCGCGCCGTTTCCTCGAGCCGACGCAGCCAGGCCTTGCGTGCCGGGCGGTACAGCACCGTCATCGGCCGCTCGGCGCCGAAGCGCTCGGCGTAGCCCTGCGCCGCGACCTCGAAGCTGCCCAGGTGCGGCGTCAGCAGCACCAGCCCGCGCCCCGGGGCGAACAGGCGCTGCAGCGTGTCCAGCCCCTCCCAGCGCACCGGGTCGGCCACCGCTTGCTGCGGCGGGCGCAGCCATAGCCGCGGCAGCTCGGCGGCCATGCGGCCCGCCTCGGCGACCGCCCGCCGTTCATCGGCCGGCGCCAGCCGCGCCAGCCGGGCGTTGTCGTGCAGGCGGCGGCGGTAGCTCGGCGACAGTGCCCAGGCCAGCCAGCCGAGCGCAGCGCCGAGCGCGTGCAATAGCCACAAAGGTCGGCGGCCGAGCCAGCGCAGCAAGCACGTCATGGTTCTTATAATCGGAGCGTCGCCGGGTTAAAGGACAACTTGCGGGGCGACTCAACAAATACCGCTAAAGCGTTCGCCGCTATTCCAGAGAGGCATCCCGCCCGGCGACGCAAGGGACCCGCACTGGAGTTTATGCAAGTGGCGAACGACTTCCTCTTCACATCCGAATCGGTCTCCGAAGGCCACCCCGACAAGGTCTCGGACCAGATCTCCGACGCCATCCTCGACGCGATCTTCGCGCAGGACCCGCGCTCGCGCGTCGCGGCCGAGACGCTGTGCAACACCGGGCTCGTGGTGCTGGCCGGCGAGATCACGACCAACGCGCACGTCGACTACATCCAGGTCGCGCGCGACACGATCAAGCGCATCG
>JBDTUO010000388.1:0-3253 GCA_040007675.1 Rubrivivax sp. | reverse complement strand
GGCTGCCGTCCATCATCACCGAGCTGAAACCCAGGTCGATCGCGCCGCGGCACACCTCGGGGCTTTGACCATGGTCCTGGTGCATCACCAACGGCACCTCGGGCCACTGCTCGAGCGCAGCCTGGATCAGGTGCTTGATGAACGGCTCACCGGCGTATTTGCGGGCGCCCGCGCTCGCCTGCAGGATCACCGGCGCGCCCACCTCGGCGGCGGCCGTCATCACGGCCTGCACCTGTTCCAGGTTGTTGACGTTGAAGGCCGGGATCCCGTAGCCGTGTTCGGCGGCATGGTCCAGCAGTTGGCGCATCGAGACGATTGGCATGAGGGCTCTCCGACCCGGCGCGCGCCGGGCAGCATGGCGGTGGAACAGCGGCCCGCGGCGCGTGTCGCGTAAGTCCCCGCGGGAAACCACCAATTTTAGCGGTCGCCTGCTCTCGGCGCCCCTCAGAACGGGATGTCGTCGTCCATGTCGTCGAAGCCGGTCGACGATGGGCCCGAGGCGCCACCGCGCGGCGCGGGTTTGGCGCCGGCACCACCACCACCGCCGCCAGCCGGCGGCCGCGTCGCCGCGGCCGCGCTGCGCGCCGGTCGTTCGTTGCTGCCGCCGCCGTCGTCCGCCGGGTGCCCGCCCCCCATGCCTTCGCGGCCGCCGAGCAACTGCATTTCCTGCGCGACGACGTCGACGGTGTTGCGTTCGACGCCGTCCTTGTCGGTGTACTTGCCGTACTTCAGCCGACCTTCCACGTAGACCGGGCGGCCCTTCTTCAGGTACTCGCCGGCGATCTCCGCGAGGCGGTCATAGAAGACCACGCGGTGCCACTGCGTGTCCTCGATCGACTCGCCCGTGTTCTTGTCCTTGCGCCTGCTCGATGTCGCCACGCTCACGTTGCAGATCGCGGCTCCACTGGGGAGGTATCGAACTTCAGGATCGCGGCCGCAGTTGCCGATGAGGATGACCTTGTTGACCGACGCCATGGCGTGCTCCGTCGCGAATGAGGGGATGGGCACGATTATCGCCCGCGGGTCGGCCTTGGCCATCGCCCAAAACGACGATCCGGGTACCCGCCGAAGGGGGTGCGCCGAACGCCGTTTAGCATGAGGCCCGTTCCCTGCCCCCGCCGTGCCCGCCCTCGCTCCCGCCCCGCCCTCAGCCGCCGCCCTCGACCCGCAGCAGGTGCTGCACGAGGTCTGGGGCTACCCCGAGTTCCGCGGCGACCAGCGCGCGATCGTCGAACACGTCACCGGCGGCGGCGACGCGCTCGTGCTGATGCCCACCGGCGGCGGCAAGAGCCTGTGCTACCAGCTGCCCGCGATCCTGCGCCAGCGCGCCGGCCACGGCGTGAGCGTCGTCGTCAGCCCGCTGATCGCGCTGATGCACGACCAGGTGGGGGCACTCGACGAGCTCGGCGTTCCGTCCGCCTTCCTGAACTCGACCCTCGACGGCGACGAGGCGCGGCGCATCGAGCGCGGCCTGCTCGGCGGCGAGCTCGTGCTGCTCTACGCCGCGCCCGAGCGCCTGCTGACGCCGCGTTTCCTGGCCATCCTGGACTCGCTGGCCGAGCGCGGCCTGCTCGGGCTGTTCGCGATCGACGAGGCGCATTGCGTCAGCCAGTGGGGACACGACTTCCGCGAGGACTACCTCGGCCTGACCGCGCTGCACGAGCGCTACCCGCAGGTGCCGCGCATCGCGCTTACCGCGACCGCAGACGCCCACACCCGCGACGACATCGTCGAGCGGCTCGCGCTGCACGGCGCGCGGACGTTCGTCAGCAGCTTCGACCGGCCCAACATCCGCTACACCATCGTCGAGAAGGCCGAGCCGAAATCGCAGCTGCTGCGTTTCCTGCGCGACGAACACGCCGGCGACGCGGGCATCGTCTATTGCCAGAGCCGGCGCAAGGTCGAGGAGACCGCCGCCTGGTTGGCCGCCGAAGGCGTGCCGGCGCTGCCGTACCACGCCGGGCTCGACGCCGGCGTGCGGCGGCGCCACCAGGACCGCTTCCTGCGCGAGGACGGGCTCGTGATGGTGGCGACGATTGCGTTCGGCATGGGCATCGACAAGCCCGACGTGCGTTTCGTCGCCCACCTCGACCTGCCGAAGAACATCGAGGGCTACTACCAGGAGACGGGCCGCGGCGGTCGCGACGGCCTGCCGGCCGATGCCTGGATGACCTACGGCCTGGCCGACGTCGTCAACCAGCGCCGCATGATCGACGAGGGCGACGCCCCGGAGGCCTTCAAGCGCCTGCAACGCGAGAAGCTCGAGGCCCTGCTCGCGCTGGCCGAGGCGCACGACTGCCGGCGCGTGCGCCTGCTCGGCTACTTCGGCGAGGCGTCGACTCCCTGTCTGAACTGCGACAACTGCCTCGCACCGCCGGCCACCTGGGACGCCACCGAGGCCGCGCGCAAGGCACTGTCGTGCATCTACCGCTTCCGCCAGCACGGCGGCAGCGGCTTCGGCAGCGGCCACCTGATCGACGTGCTGCGCGGCAAGGTCACCGACAAGGTGCGCCAGCACGACCACGAAGCCTTGTCGACGTTCGGCATCGGCGCCGACGTGTCCGAGGCGCAGTGGCGCGGCGTGCTGCGGCAGCTGATCGCGCTCGGTCACCTGTGTACCGAAGGCGAATGGCACACGCTGGGGCTGACCGACGGCGCACGTGCGGTGCTGCGCGGCGACGTCACGCTGCGCTTGCGCGTGCCGTCCGAGCCGAAACGCGGGGCCCGCGCCGGCCGGCGCTCGGGCGCGGCGCGGCCGCCGCCCGTGCCGCTGGATGCGCCGGCGCTGGCCCGGTTCGACGCCCTCAAGGCCTGGCGCGCGGAGGTCGCACGCTCGCACAACCTCCCGGCTTACGTCGTCTTCCACGACGCCGCGCTGGCCGAGATGGCGCGCTCCCTGCCGGAGTCGCTGGCCGCGCTGGCCGGAATCAGCGGCGTCGGCCAGCGCAAGCTCGAGGCCTACGGCGCCCAGATCCTCGGCGTGCTGCATCCCTGATACCCAAGGTTTCAACCGCATAGGTTTCATGCTGCGCTGACGGCGCATAGGCGCCCCCTTGCACTGACCAAGGCGTGCGAGCGTAAGCGCGAGGCCGCGGGCGAGCCACCGGCTGGGGACCGGCTGTGGTGTTCGCTGCAGAACACGGCATGGCTTGCGCGAACCCTGCGCAATCTGCGCCGGTTTCGGCTGTTGGCAGCGTTGGCGCCGCTATCGCAGGTGCCAGCCGAGGACGGCGGGGGAGAGCATCCGGGAGGT
>JBDTUO010000387.1:0-3279 GCA_040007675.1 Rubrivivax sp. | reverse complement strand
TGGTCTGGGGCCTGATCGCCAGCCTCTACATCGGCAACGTCATGCTGCTGGTGCTGAACCTG
The DNA here is from genome assembly GCA_040007675.1 of Rubrivivax sp. GTDB lineage: Bacteria > Pseudomonadota > Gammaproteobacteria > Burkholderiales > Burkholderiaceae_C > Rubrivivax. The sequence continues at coordinate 3,217 of JBDTUO010000387.1, read as the reverse complement.
CCGCTGGTCGGCCTGTGGGTCAAGCTGCTGAAGATCCCGCGCCCGCAGCTGTACGCCGGTATCCTGATCTTCGCCACCGTCGGCGTGTACGGCATGCGCCAGAGCGCCTTCGACCTCTACCTGATGCTCGGTTTCGGGCTCGTCGGCGTCGTGATGCGGCGGTTCGACTTCCCGACCGCGCCCGTCATCGTCGGCATGATCCTCGGGCCGCTGGCCGAGGCGCAGATGCGCAACGCGCTGTCGATCGGCGAAGGCAGCCCGCGGGTCTTCATCGAGCGGCCGGGCTCGGCGGTGCTGCTGGCGCTCGTCGTCGCGGTGCTGCTGCTCCCCCGTTGGCTCGCCTGGCGGCGCCGACTGCGCAGAGCTCCGGGCTGAGCGAGGCGCGACCGTGCACGCGCGGAGGCGGCGGGCTCAGTCCGGCGCGCCGAGCGCCAGTGCACGCGCGCGCTGGGCGGCGCGCGCCTCGCTGCCGTCACTGCCGTCGTCCACGGTCCAGCCCTGCAGGTGACGCAATGCGATCGACGCCAGCGCGGCGATCCATTCGTGCTGGTCGTTCAGGCACGGGATGACGCCCAGCCGCTTGCCCCCGGCCCGCTCGAAGGCGGCACGTGCCTCGAGCGCAATCACTTCCAGTGTCTCCAGACAGTCGGAGACGAACCCCGGGCAGACGACGTCGACCTCATGCACGCCGCGCTGCGCCAGCGCGAGCAGCGTCGGCTCGGTATACGGCTGCAACCACTTTGCGCGCCCGAAGCGGCTTTGAAACGTCACCGTGAAGCCGTCGGCGGCGAGGCCCAGGCGGTCGGCCAGCAGGCGTGCGGTCTTCAGGCACTCGCAGTGGTAGGGGTCGCCCAGTCGCAGCGTGCGCGCGGGCATGCCGTGAAAGCTCATCACCAGGTGCTGGCCGCGGCCCTCGACCTGCCAGTGGCCGCGCACGCGGCGCACCAGCGCGTCGATGTAATCCGGGTCGTCATGGAAGTGATCGACGATGCGCAGGCCGGGTTGGCGCCGCTGGCGCAGCCACCAGTGCATCACGGCATCGGTCGCACTGGCGGTCGTCGCCGCCGAGTACTGCGGGTACAGCGGCATCAGCAGCACGCGCGTGGCGCCGGCCGCGACCAGTTCGTCCAGTGTCGCTGCAATCGCCGGCTGGCCGTAACGCATCGCATGGCGCACCAGCACCGGCGCACCGCGCTCGCCGAGGTAGCCGGTGAGCAACTGTGCCTGGCGCGCGGTCCACAGCGCGAGCGGCGAACCCGACGCCGTCCAGACGTGCTTGTACTTCGCGGCAGAACGGGCCGGGCGGGTGCGCAGGATGATCCCGTGCAGGATGAGCCACCAGGCGGCGCGCGGAATCTCGATCACGCGCGGGTCGGACAGGAACTCGGCGAGGTAGCGCCGCACCGCCGGCGCGGTCGGCGCGTCGGGCGTGCCGAGATTGACCAGCAGCACCGCGGTGCGCTCGGGCTGGCCGTGCCGGAAGCTCGGCTCGGCGCGGGGGCTCATCCGCCGGCGCCCGCGTCAGCCCGCCGTGCCGCCAGCACGGTAAGTTCGGCGCGCAATTCGTCCGCCTCGACCGGCTTGCCCCAGCAGCGGTCGAAGCCCGCCGCGAGCGCGCGGGACGACACGTCCGCGGGTGATTCGGCAGTGCAAAGCACCGCCGGCAGCGTGGCGTCACCCACCACGGCCCGCAGGCGCGGCAGCAGGTCGGTGCCGCTGATGTCGGGCAGGTGCAGGTCCAGCACCAGCAGGTCCGGCGCGTGCGTGCGCGCGGACTCCAACGCCTCGGCGCCGGACTCGGCGAGCGTCACCCGCACGCGGTCAGTGCCGTTTCCCACGGTGCGGCAGATGGCCTCGAACAAAAGGGCGTTGATGCGGTCGTCGTCGACGTACAGCACGCGCAGCGGGGTGTGCCCAGCCGGCACGGGTTCCGTCACGGACGCGTCGGCAACCATTCCATCGAGCCGTCGGGCTGGGTCTGGCCGAAGCGGAGCACCTCGAACCGTACACACGCGCTGGTGGCGTCGTTCGGCGAGCCACCGAGGCCGATGACGCCGTTGCCGTGCAGCGTGCAGCTGCCGCGCCGCAGGCTCAGGATCTCGCCGTCGGCGAAGCGCACGTAGCTGCCGTTGAAGCTGAGGTCGGTGAGCTGGAAGCTGCCGCTGTACCAGTCGACGCGGCAGTGCGAGCGTGAGACGCGCGAGTCGTCGATGCAGAACGCTGCCTGCGGGCTGCGCCCGAGCACCACCGGCATCTGCTGGCTCGCGAACAGGCGCACGAGGTCGGTCCACTCGAGCTGCAGGCCGTCCGGCTCGTCGACCGGCGCCTCGACGTCCCCGTACTGCGTCGCCGCGAGGTCGCCGCCACGTCGCCCGCCCTGCACGTGCACGATCACCGGCTCGGCGCGCCCGCGCAGCACCAGCCGGTCGAGGCGCCGGAAGCGAGCCCCCTGTTCGGAGTTCAGACCGATCAGCACTTCCTGTGTGACCAGGGTCTCGTTATCGCCCGCGTGGTCGAGCAGGCGCGCGGCGACGTTGACCGCGTCGCCGAACGCGTCGCCGGCCATCTCGACCACCTCGCCGCGCGCGAGCGCGACCTGCAGCCGCAGCGCGCGCAGCCCGGACGACGCGCCGCGCGACTGCCCGCGCAACACCATGGTCTCGAGCAGGTCGTGCATCTGCGCCGCCGCCAGCGCGGCTTGCTGCGGGCGGGCGAACAGCGCCATCAGGCCGTCGCCGAGCGTCTTGACGACATGGCCGCCGTTCGCATCCACCGCCGTGCCGAGCGCGCGCACGCAGTGCGTGACGACCGTCGTTGCCTCGGCATTGCCGAGAGTCTCGAACAGCGACGTGCTGCCGCGCAGGTCGGCGAACAGGACGGAGCGCTCGGAAATCTGGGTCATCGCAGCCGCAAAGTGTAGCGGGCGCTCTCTGCCGAGGCGCCGGCGCCCCCCTGCCGGCGATCCCACGGCCGCCGGCCCGGCCCTGGCCCAGGCCCGCGTCAGCGCGGGTCCAGGGTCATGCGATACGGCCGGCCGATCAGAGGTTGTCCAGATAGGTCCTGAGCTTGTCGGACCGGCTCGGGTGCTTGAGCTTGCGGATGGCCTTGGCCTCGATCTGGCGGATGCGTTCGCGGGTGACGTCGAACTGCTTGCCGACTTCCTCCAGCGTGTGGTCGGTGCTCATCTCGATCCCGAAGCGCATGCGCAGCACCTTGG
>JBDTUO010000386.1:0-3291 GCA_040007675.1 Rubrivivax sp. | reverse complement strand
GCTGCGGCCCGAACGGATCCTGGCCGACGTGCGGGCCGTCCTGCCGCGCGACGCGGTCATCACCACCGACGTCGGCTGGAACAAGAACGGCGTCGGCCAGCAGTTCCCGATCTACACGCCGGGCAGCATCCTGACGCCCGGCGGGTTCGCGACGATGGGCTTCGGTGCGCCGGCGGCGATCGGCGCCAAGATCGCGTGCCCGGACCGCGTGGTCGTCGCGTTGGTCGGCGACGGCGGTTTTGGGCAGAACCCGGCGATGCTGGCCACCGCGGCCGAACAGCAGGTGCCGGTGGTCTGGATCATCATGAACAACAACGCCTACGGCACCATTGCCGGGCTCGAGATGGCGCACTTCGGCACCTCGTTCGGCTGCGTGTTCAGGCGTGACGGCGAGCCGTACCACGTCGACTACGCGGCGATCGCGCGTGCCTACGGCGTGGACGGCATCAAGGTCCAGGCGGCGGGCGAGTTCAAGGCGGCGCTCGAACAGGCCGTGGCGAGCCAGCGGCCCTGCGTGATCGACGTCGCGATGATGAACGAGCCGGTGCCGACCGCCGGGCACTGGAACATCATGGACATCTACTCACCCGGGCGCAAAGTCCACCATGTCGCGCTGACCTAGAGGTATCGCCGGCGCGCCGGCCAGCGGCCCGGCATCGCGCGATCTCGAAAGCGGCCCGCCGCGGGGAATCACCTGGCGCCGGTGGCCGGCATACCATGCCGCCATGCCATCGCTGAAGTCCTTGCTCCTCACCACCTGGGACCGCTTGCGGTCCAGCCTGTGGTTCGTGCCGACACTGATGGCGGCAATCGCCGCGGCTCTGGCCTTCGGGGGCGTCGCGCTCGACGAATCCCTGGCCGACGGTTGGCTGCGGGAGCAGGGCTGGATCTACTCCGGCGATGCCGAAGGCGCCAGCCAGCTGATGGGCATCGTGGCCGCCTCGATGATCACCATCGCTGGCACGGTGTTCTCGATGACCCTGGTCGCGCTGTCGCTGGCATCGTCGCAACTCGGACCGCGGCTGCTGCGCAACTTCATGCGCGACCGCGTCAACCAGGTCGTGCTCGGCACCTTCATCGCCACCTTCGTCTACTGCATGCTGGTGCTGCGCACGATCCGGCGCGCCGACGACGCGCCGTTCGTGCCGCACCTCGCGGTCAGCGTCGGCGTGCTGCTGGCGTTGCTGAGCCTGGGGGTGCTGATCTACTTCATCCACCATGTATCGGTCTCCATCCAGGCCGACAACGTGGTGGGCCGCGTCTACGACGAACTGATCGCCGGCATCGACGAGCAGTTTCCGGAGCCGCTCGCGCCGTTCGAGCCCCACGGGGCCACGCCGCGCGCGGTAATGCCGCTTCCGGCGGGTTTCGAGCGCGGTGCGCGCTGTGTTGCGGCCCCGCGCGACGGCTACCTGCAGGTCGTCGACACCGACGCGCTGGTGGCGCTGGCGACGCAGGAGGACCTGGTCCTGCGCGTGGAGCACCGGCCCGGGCACTACCTCGTCAAGGGTGCTGCGCAGCTGCTCGCGTGGCCGGCCGAGCGCATCACGGACGAGATTGCCGGACGCATGGCCGCGGCCTTCGTGCTGGGCGACTACCGCACCGACTCGCAGGACATCACCTTCGGCATCGATCAGATCGTCGAGATCGCCGTGCGGGCGCTGTCCCCGGGCATCAACGACCCGTTCACCGCGCAGACCTGCGTCGACCGGCTCGCTTCGGTGCTGACGCGCCTGGCGCGGCGTGAGATGCCGAACGGCGAGCGCCTGGATGAAGAGGGACGGCTGCGTCTCGTGTCGAACGAAGTGACGTTCTGCGCCTGCCTCGACGCCGCCTTCGATCCGATCCGTCAACATGCACTGCCGAGCGTCGCCGTGACCTTGCGCCTGCTCGGGGCGATCGCCGTGATCGGCGCCGTCGCGCAGCGGCCACAGGACCGTGCCAGCCTGCGCAGCCATGCGGCCCGTGTGGCCCGCCGCGCGCTGTCGGGGTGGACGGAGCCGGCGGACCGTCGTCGCATCAAGCAGGTTCGGGCGCGCGTGCGGGAGCTGCTCGGTCGATCGCCGCAGCGGTCACGATATGCTCGCGCCGATGCATGATGTGCTGATCGTCGAGGGGCTCGGCAAGACCTACGCCAACGGGTTCGAGGCCCTGAAGCACATCGACCTGCGCATCCGCCGGGGCGAGATCTTTGCGCTGCTGGGCCCGAACGGCGCCGGCAAGACGACCCTGATCAGCATCGTCTGCGGCATCGTCAACGCCACCCAGGGCAGCGTCACGGTCGACGGCCACGACATCGTGCGCGACTACCGTGCGGCGCGCGCGCGCATCGGGCTGGTCCCGCAGGAGCTGACCTCGGATGCGTTCGAGTCGCCGCTCGGGACGCTGCGCTTCAGCCGCGGGCTGTTCGGCCTGGCGCCGGATGCGGCGCACGCCGAGAAGGTGCTGCGTGCGCTGTCGCTATGGGACAAGCGCAACGACCGCATCATGACCTTGTCCGGTGGCATGAAGCGCCGTCTGCTGATCGCCAAGGCGCTCGCGCACGAGCCGCGCGTGCTGTTCCTCGACGAGCCGACCGCCGGCGTCGACGTCACGCTGCGGCGCGAGATGTGGCAGCTCGTGCGGCAGCTGCGCGACGACGGCGTTACCGTGATCCTGACGACGCACTACATCGAGGAGGCCGAGGCGATGGCCGACCGCGTGGGCGTCATCACGCGCGGCGAGCTGGTGCTGGTCGAGCACAAGGCGGCGCTGATGGCGCAGCTCGGGCGCAAGCAGGTCGTGCTGACGCTGGCGCAGCCGATGGCCGCGCTGCCGGCCGAACTCGCCGGGCACGCGCTGGTGCGCGGCGACGACGGGCGCACGTGGACCTATACCGTCGACCCGAGCGGCGCATCAGGCGGCGTCGACGCCTTGCTGCGCGACATGGGCCGCGCCGGCATCGTGCTGGCCGACCTCGACACCTCGCAGCGCACGCTCGAGGACATCTTCGTCGACCTCGTGAAGGACCACGCCGCATGAATCTGCACGCGGTGCGCGCGATCTACCGCTTCGAGATGGCCCGCGCCTGGCGCACGCTGATGCAGAGCATCGTTTCGCCGGTGATCTCGACCTCGCTCTACTTCGTCGTCTTCGGCGCCGCGATCGGCTCGCGCATCCCGGAGGTGGAGGGCGTCAGTTACGGCGCCTTCATCGTGCCCGGGCTGGTGATGCTCTCGCTGCTGACGCAGAGCCTGTCGAACGCGTCGTTCGGCATCTACTTCCCGCGCTTCACCGGCACGATCTACGAGC
>JBDTUO010000385.1:0-3292 GCA_040007675.1 Rubrivivax sp. | reverse complement strand
CCGCGCTGGCTGGTGCTCGGCGACATGGGCGAGGTCGGCGACCAGGGGCCGGCGTTCCACGCCGAGGTGGGTCGCCGCGCCGCGGCCTGCGGCGTCGACGCCCTCTGGTGCGCCGGGGCGCTGGCCGGCGCTGCCGCGTCGGCTTACGGCCCGGCGGCACGCCACTTCGACGATGTGCCGGCGCTGGTGGCGGCGCTCGATGCCGCGCCGCCGGCCGCGTCGGTGCTGGTCAAGGGCTCGCGCTTCATGCAGATGGAGCGCGTCGTGCGCGCGCTCGCCGGGGAGGGTGCGTAGATGCTGCTGAGCCTGAGCCAGTGGCTGCTCGCGCTGTACCCGGAGGAGTTCGGCTTCCTGCGCGTGTTCCAGTACCTGACCTTTCGCGCCGTGCTGGCCGCGATGACGGCGATGCTGATCGGCCTGTCGTTCGGCCCGTGGGTGATCCGGCGCCTGACGGAGCTGAAGATCGGGCAGCCGGTGCGCGAATACGGCGTGCCTTCCCACCTGGCCAAACGCGGCACGCCGACGATGGGCGGCGTGCTGGTGCTGATCGGCATCGGGGTGTCGACGCTGCTGTGGTTCGACTGGAGCAACCGCTTCGTCTGGATCGTGCTGCTCGTGACGCTCGGCTTCGGCGCGATCGGCTGGGTCGACGACTGGCGCAAGGTGGTGCAGAAGAACCCGGAAGGCATGGCCTCGGGCGAGAAGTATTTCTGGCAGTCGGTGATCGGCCTGGTGGCCGCGCTCTACCTCGCGTTCAGCGTGTCGGAAACCTCGAACCTGCGTGTGCTCGAACTCTTTCTGCGCTGGGTGCAGAGCGGCTTCTCGAACGACCTGCCGCCGAAGGCCGACCTGATCGTGCCGTTCTTCAAGACCATCAGCTATCCGCTCGGCGTCTTCGGCTTCATCGCGCTCACCTATTTCGTGATCGTCGGCGCGAGCAACGCGGTCAACCTGACCGACGGCCTCGACGGCCTGGCGATCATGCCGGTGGTGATGGTCGGCTCGGCGCTCGGCGTGTTCGCGTACGTCACGGGCCGCGTCGACCTGTCGCGCTATCTCCTGATCCCCTACATCCCCGGCGCCGGCGAGCTGCTCATCTTCTGCGCGGCAATGGCTGGCGCCGGCCTCGCGTTCCTCTGGTTCAACACCCATCCGGCGCAGGTCTTCATGGGCGACGTCGGCGCGCTCGCGCTCGGCGGCGCGCTCGGCACGATCGCCGTGATCACGCGCCAGGAGATCGTGCTCGGGATCATGGGCGGCGTGTTCGTCGCCGAGGCGCTGTCGGTGATGGTGCAGGTCGCGTGGTTCAAGTACACGAAGAAGCGCTACGGCACCGGCCGGCGCATCCTGAAGATGGCGCCGCTGCACCACCACTTCGAGAAGTCGGGCTGGAAGGAAACGCAGGTCGTCGTGCGTTTCTGGATCGTCACGATGCTGCTGTGCCTGATCGGGCTGGCCAGCCTGAAGCTGCGCTGAACGGCATGCCGGCGAATCCGCTCTCCGACCTCGACGTGCTGGTGCTCGGCCTCGGCGACTCGGGCCTGGCCATGGCGCGCTGGTGCAGCGCGCACGGTGCACGCGTCACGGTCTGGGACTCGCGCGATGCGCCGCCGCAGGCGGCCGCACTCGGCAACGCCGGCCGGCTCGTCGGCGGGGCGCTGGATCCGTCGCGCGCGGCCGAAGCGGCGCTGGTGCTCAAGAGCCCGGGCCTGGCACCGGACGACGCACGCATCGCGCCGCTGCTGGCCGCCGCGCGCGCGCGTGGCACCGCGGTGCTCGGCGAACTCGACCTGTTCGTGCGTGCGCTGGCGGACCTGCGCGAGTCCGCGGCGTATGCGCCGGACCTGCTCGCCGTCACCGGCACCAACGGCAAGACGACGACGGTGGCGATGACGGCGCTGCTGGTGCAGCGCGCGGGCCGCTCGGTGGTGCTGGCCGGCAACGTCGGGCCGACCCTGCTCGACACCCTGACCACGGTGCAGGCGCGAGCGCGCGAAGACTGGCCTGCGGTCTGGGTGCTCGAGCTGTCGAGCTTCCAGCTCGAAGGCGGCGGCGACGGCGTGCGCGACTTCGAACCCTCGGCGGCGGCGCTGCTGAACCTGAGCCAGGATCACCTCGACTGGCACGCCACGATGGCCGCCTACGGCGCCGCCAAGGCGCGCATCTTCGGCCGCCACGCGGCCGCCGTCGTCAACCGCGACGACCCGGCGGTGATGGCATTGCTGCCGGCGCCGCCGATGCTGCCCAAGGCAAGCAAGGGACGCAAGACAGTGGCCGCTCCGGCGCGTGCCGTGATCCGCTTCGGTCTCGATGCGCCGGCAGCGCCGGGCGACTACGGCGTGCTGGTCGAACAGGGCATCGCGTGGCTGGTGCGCGCGCTGCCCGACGAAGACGGCGCTCGCCCGCGCAAGGGGGCCCCGGTCGAGATCCACCTGCAGCGCCTGATGCCGGCCGATGCGATGCGCGTGCGCGGCCGTCACAACGCCGCCAACGCACTCGCCGCGCTGGCGCTGGCGGGCGCGATCGGCTGCCCGCTGGCGCCGATGCTGCACGGCCTGCGCGACTACCGCGGGGAGCCGCACCGCGTCGAGCCGGTCGGCCTGGTCGGCGGCATCGAGGCGGTCGACGACAGCAAGGGCACGAACGTCGGCGCCACCGTCGCCGCGCTCGATGGCCTTGGCGCGCAGGCCGCCCCGGGGCGGCTGGCCGTGATCCTCGGCGGCGACGGCAAGGGGCAGGACTTCACCCCGCTGGCCGCGCCGGTCGCGCGCTTTGCCCGCGCGGTGGCGCTGATCGGGCGCGACGCCGTCGCGATCGAGGCCGCGCTGCGCGACAGCGGCGTGCCGATGCAGGTGCACGCGACCCTCGAGCAGGCCACCGCGTGGTGCTTCGAGCAGGCGCGGCCCGGTGATGTCGTGCTGCTCAGCCCCGCGTGCGCCAGCCTGGACATGTTCCGCAACTACGCGCACCGCGCCGAGGTCTTCGTCGACACGGTGCGCGCGCTCGCGGCCGAGCGCGGGGAGGTCTGCGCATGACGACGGCACCCGCTGCCACCGCCGGCCGCCGCGGCGCCGCGCAGGACACCGCCGACGCGCGCGGATGGCTGCAGCGGGTCGTCGCGCCGCTGCGCGAGCGCTGGGCTGCGGGGTGGAGCGGCGAGGGCACGCTGCCGGTGCGCGACGGGCTGCGCAGCCGGGCGGCTGCACCGCTGGCCGGCTTCGACCGCGGCCTCGTGCTGGTGGCCGCCGCATTGGTGCTGACCGGGCTCGTGATGGTGTACTCGGCGTCGATC
>JBDTUO010000384.1:0-3299 GCA_040007675.1 Rubrivivax sp. | reverse complement strand
AACAGCAGCGCGGGGCAAACGACGTCACGCGCCGATCTTGCGGGACCCCCCGGCAGCCGTCAAATGCCGACTCTCGCCGCCCCTCACGCATGATCGGCCAGGAAACGACGCAGGTCGATCGCGAAGCGCGCTGCCTCGGCGACGTGCGGCGAGTGGCCTGCGCGCGCATAGACCTCGACCTCGGCATGCGGCACCGCCGCGCGGTAGTACTGCTCCAGCGGCACGCCGCCGTAGTGCGCGCTGCGCGCGCCGAGCACGACGCGCAGCGGCACATCGAGGGTCGGCAGCAGCGCCCGGAAGTCGGCGTGCGTGAGGGATTCGGCCAGATCGAGCAGCGCCCCGGTATCGACGCGGCGCAACCAGTGGCGTAGCCGCCGCCCGAGCCAGGCGTCGGCGGCCAGGTGCCGCTCCCACCAGTCGGCATGGGCGGCGTCGACCCGGTGTGCCAAGGTGCCGGCGAGGTCGCGCCGTGCGCCGTCGATCAGCCCGAGCAGCAGGTCCTGGCTGCAGCCGCCGAACAAGCCGCAGCGCCAGGTGTCGTCGGTCACGAGGCGCGGCGACTGATCGACCAGTGCCACCGCAGCGACGCGCGCGCTGCCGTGGTCGGCAAGGTAGCGCAGCACGACCAGCGCGCCCATCGAATGGCCGACGAGCGCGGCGCGCGGCAGCGCGAAGTGCTCGAGCAGCAGCGCAAGGTCGGCCGCCAGCCGCTGCAGCGTCAGCGGGTCGGCGCCGGGGGCGGCGACGCTGCTGCCGTGGCCGCGCGCATCCCACACGAACACGCGGTGGTGCTGCCGCAGGCGGCGCGCGACCGCCATCCAGTGCCGGTGCGAACAACCGAGCCCGTGCACCAGCACGACCGGCGGGCCGGCACCGAACACGCAGACGGGCACGCCCTGGCCGTCGTCCGCGACGACGCGCTGCAGCCGTCGCCACAGCGGCGGCCGCTCGCGCCCGAGCAGACCCCAGCTGACGAGCGCGGCCAGCAGGCCGGCGAACCCGGTCAGGCGTTGTCGGGGCGGTGGAGGAAAGTCGGGCGCCATGCTCCCGGCGCATCGTAAGGCGGGCGCGAGCACTGCAAAATGCGATCCTTCCCGGCCGCCGGGAACGAGACGAGACCTGCCGAAAGAGGAGCGCACGATGTCCGACCTGTTCGACAACCCGATGGGCCTGATGGGCTTCGAGTTCGTCGAGTTCGCCTCGCCGACGCCGGGGCTGCTGGAAACGCTGTTCGACAAGATGGGCTTCACCCTCGTCGCGCGGCACCGCAGCAAGGACGTGGTGCTGTTTCGCCAAGGCGAGATCAACTTCATCGTCAACCGCGAGCCGAAGAGCCTGGCGGGCTACTTTGCGGCCGAACACGGGCCGAGCGCCTGCGGGCTCGCGTTCCGCGTCAAGGACGCGCACAAGGCCTACGCGCGGGCGCTCGAGATCGGCGCGCAGCCGGTCGAGATTCCGACCGGGCCGATGGAGCTGCGGCTGCCGGCGATCAAGGGCATCGGCGGCGCGCCGCTGTACCTGATCGACCGCTACGAGGACGGCAAGAGCATCTACGACATCGACTTCGAGTGGGTCGACGGTGTCGACCGCCGGCCGGCCGGCCACGGACTCAAGCGGGTCGATCACCTCACGCACAACGTCTACCGCGGCCGCATGTCGTACTGGAGCGGTTTCTACGAGAAGCTGTTCAACTTCCGCGAGCTGCGCTACTTCGACATCCAGGGCGAGTACACCGGCCTGACGAGCAAGGCGATGACGGCGCCGGACGGCTTGATCCGCATCCCGCTGAACGAAGAGGCCGGCAAGGGCGGCACCGGGCAGATCGAGGAATTCCTGATGAAGTTCAACGGCGAGGGCATCCAGCACGTGGCGCTGCTGTGCGACGACCTGCCGGCGACGGTCGACGCGCTGCAGCTGGCGGGCATCCCGCTGATGAGCGCACCGAACGACGTCTACTACGAGATGCTCGAGGAGCGCCTGCCGGGCCACGGCCAGCCGGTGGCGGACCTGAAGGCCCGCGGCATCCTGCTCGACGGCTCCACCGCCGGAGGCACGCAGCGCCTTCTGCTGCAGATCTTCTCGGAGACCCTGCTCGGTCCGGTGTTCTTCGAGTTCATCCAGCGCAAGGGCGACGAAGGATTCGGCGAGGGCAACTTCAAGGCGCTGTTCGAGAGCCTCGAGCGCGACCAGGTACGGCGCGGCGTGATCGACACCAAGGCCTGAAACCGGCGCGTCCGCGAATCTCGGGGCGCCGCGCGGCAGCAGCGGTTGCGCCTCGCTCAGTAGCTGCGGGGCAGCCCCAGCACGTGTTCGGCCACATAGGCAAGGATCAGGTTGGTAGAGATCGGCGCCACCTGGTACAGCCGCGTCTCGCGAAACTTGCGCTCGACGTCGTATTCCTCGGCGAAGCCGTAGCCGCCGTGGAACTGCAGGCACACGTTGGCCGCCTCCCACGAGGCCTTGGCCGCCAGGTACTTGGCCATGTTGGCCTGCGCGCCGCACGGCTCGCGGGCGTCGAAGCGGTGGCAGGCGTCCCAGCGCATCAGGTCGGCCGCCTCGACCTCGATGTGGGCCTCGGCGATCGGGAACTGCACGCCCTGGTTCTGCCCGATCGCGCGCCCGAACACGACGCGCTCGCCGGCGTACTTCGTGACGCGATCGATGAACCAGCGGCCGTCACCGATGCATTCGGCGGCGATCAGCGTGCGTTCGGCGTTCAGCCCATCGAGCAGGTAGCGGAACCCCTGCCCCTCCTCGCCGATCCGGTGTTGGACAGGGATCTCGAGGTTCTCGAAGAACAGCTCGTTCGTCTCGTGGTGGACCATGTTCGGGATCGGCCGCACGCTCAGTCCACTGTTCAGCGCCCGCTGCAGGTCGACCAGGAACAGCGACAGGCCCTCGGACTTCTTGCGCACCTCGGCCAGCGGCGTGGTGCGGGCGAGCAGGATCATCCAGTCGCTGTGCTGCACGCGCGAGATCCAGACCTTCTGTCCGTTGACGACATAGTGGTCGCCGCGCCGCACCGCGGTGGTCCTGAGCTGCGTCGTGTCGCTGCCGGTCGTCGGTTCGGTCACGGCCATCGACTGCAGCCGCCATTCGCCGCGGGCGATGCGGGGCAGGAACTCGCGCTTCTGCGCGTCCGAGCCGTGCCGCACCAGCGTGCCCATGTTGTACATCTGGCCATGGCAGGCGCCGGCGTTGCCGCCGCTGCGATTGATCTCCTCCATGATCACCGACGCCTCGGCCAGACCCAGGCCCGCGCCCCCGTGCTCGGCCGGGATCAGCGCTGCGAGCCAGCC
>JBDTUO010000383.1:0-3329 GCA_040007675.1 Rubrivivax sp. | reverse complement strand
ACATCATCAACACCATCCTGCCCTTCGACACCAAGAACGCGGTGAAGTGGAACGCCTCCTACCTCGTGGGCTACACCTCGGAACGGCGCGACCGGGACGTGGACCACCTGATGCCGCGCCTGCAGGCGCAGATGCTGTCGATTGCCCGCGCCCGGATGCAGCCTTCGGTGCGGCGCTACGACCGTGGCGTGCGCTGGGAGCGCGAGCGCATAGACCTCAGGGGCACGCGCTGGGTGGCCATGTACCTGCCGGTGTGGCTGTACGCCTATCACCAGCGGGGGCCGGGGGGTGGCCTGCTGCACTACATCGCGGTCAACGGCCGCACCGGCGAAACCATGGGCAGCGTGCCGGTGCAGCAGTGGAAGCTCGTTCTCGCGGCACTGACCCTCGGCACGGTGGCCGAGGCCCTGGTCCTCTGGTTCATCGCGCGCTGAAATGAAACGACCCCCACCACGCTCGCTGTCCCTCGCTGGCCCCCGAGGGCGCCATCAGTGGCGTCGCGCGGCCGGACGCCATTGAGATGGACGGCGACACCACCCTCTTCCTGCTGGCCCTTGGCCCTGCCAGCGCCGTCGGCTTCTACTGGGCCATGCACCGCCACTACCGCAACACCGACAAGTCACACGCCTTCGAGAGCGAAACGGCAGTCGAGGTGCTGGCCCTGACCGGCATGGAGGCCGATCGCAAGGTCGATGAAGTGCGAGGAACCCGCTCGCCGCGCATTCAAGGCGACAACGAAGGCAAGCATCGGCAGCGCGTGCAGCCGATGTAACCTGGCCCCCGCCTCGCAGCGGCTGCGCCACCCCGGCTGCCCATGTCCGTCATCCGATTCGCTGCCGCGTTGATGCTCACCTGCGCCGTCCTCGGCAGCGCCGTTGCCCAGCCGCGCGCAAGCGCCCCCATCACCACCGAGCAGGCGCAGGCGCTGTTCGATGCGTACTGGGAATGGGCGCTGCACGAGTACCCGGAATTCGCGACCGCCATCGGCGATCACCGCTACGACGATCGCCTCGGCGATCAGTCGGCGGCTGCCGTGGCGCGCCGCAAGGCCTATTACGCAGCGCTGCGCAGCCAGCTGGATGGCGTCGACGACTCCGCGCTGCCACCGCTGCTGCGCACGTCGCTGCAGGTACTGCGGCAGCGGGCCCGGGCGATCGACCGCCTCAACGAGGCCTACGGCAGACTGCCGTTCGGTGCCTTCGACGACTGGCCGCCGGTGTCGCAGATGGACGGCATCCATCTCGGATTGCCACAACTGACGGCGTCGTCCCGCTTCACCAGCGTCGCGGACTACGAGGCCTATCTGGCTCGCTTGCGCGCGGTGCCGAGCCGCATCCGCGACCAGATCGAACGGATGGAGGTTGGGCTCGCCGCCGGCTGGACCTTGCCCGGCGAGGCCGCCAGCGGTGTGCCGAAGCAGCTCGACGCCCAGGTCGTCGCCGATCCACGAGACAGCCCCGAGTTCGGACCGTTCCGCAACTGGCCACCGGAGATCGAGCCGGCCGAGCGGGAGCGGCTGTCGAAGGCCGCCGAGGCCGTGATTCGCGAGCAGCTCGTGCCGGCTTTCCGCGCCTTGCAGCGCTTCTACGTCGAGCGCTACCTGCCGGCGGCGCGGGCCGGTGTCGATGCCTCCAGCCTGCCGGGCGGGCCGGCGTACTACCAGGCGCTGCTCGACTGGTACACGACGACCACCCTGACGGCGCGCGAGATTCACGACCTCGGTCTGCGCGAGGTGGCCCGCATCGACGCCGCGATGGAAGCGAGCGTGGCCGCCACCGGTTTCAAGGGAACGCGCGCGGAGTTCCAGCACTACACGACGAGCGATCCGAAGTTCTTCTACACCCGGCCCGAGGACATGCTGGCCGGTTATCGCGACATCGCCAAGCGCGTCGATGCGGAGCTGCCCCGGTTCTTCGCCGTCTTGCCGCGCCTGCCGTACGGCGTGCGGGCGATGCGCCCCGAGGAAGGCGACAACGCCGAGCACTACTCGGGCGGCGACCCTCTCACCGGCCGTGCAGGCTACTTCGAGGCCAACGTCAACGACCTGCGCACGCGTCCGCGCTGGACAATGGAAACGTTGGTGCTGCACGAGGCGGTTCCCGGCCACCATCTGCAGACCGCGCGCGCGCAGGAGCTGGGTGACCTGCCGCGCTTTCGTCGCTTCATGTGGTTCACCGCGTTCGGTGAGGGCTGGGCGCTGTACGCCGAGAGCCTGGGCGACGAGATGGGCTTCTACAAGGACCCGTACCAGAAGTTCGGCAACCTCTCGTTCGAAATGTTGCGGGCCTGCCGGCTCGTCGTCGACACTGGGTTGCACGCCTTCGGCTGGTCGCGCGCCCGGGCGATCGACTACATGGTCGAGCACAGCGGGCTGACCCGGGCGGACATGACCGCGGAGGTCGACCGCTACATCGTCGTGCCGGGCCAGGCGACCGCGTACAAGGTCGGCGAACTCAAGATCAAGGCGCTGCGCGCCCGAGCGCGCGCGGCGCTCGGCGAGCGCTTCGATCTGCGCCGCTTCCACAACGCGCTGATCGACGGCGGCGCGCTGCCGCTGGAAGTGCTGGAGGCGCAGATCGACGACTGGATCACGAGCGAACGCTCGGCTCTGAAGTAGCGGCGGGCGACCGGCGCCTCGCTTCGCGCCCACCGGCCTGCGGCGGGCGCCTGCGCGTCAGCGGCCGGGGGTGGCGGGGCTGGCGGGCCGCGTATCGCGGTGGCGCCGCGCGACCCAGAAGGTGGCTCCGTCCGGGCCGTAGCGCTCGGCATGCGGCACGTCAGCCGCCAGCTCGAACGTGTCGCCTGCGTGCAGATGGCGCGCGTGCCCGTCCACGGTCAACCACATCTCGCCTTGCACCACCCGTGCGGTGACGGCGAACGGGTGCGCATGCGTCTCCAGCACCCGGTTCGCCTCCCACTGGCGCTCCAGCACTTCATCGAACCCGGCGCGCCGGGCCAGGTTCTCGAAGCTGGCGAATTCGGCCCCGGCCATCGGGGCTGGGGCATCAGGCATGCTTGGCGATCAGCGCCTTCGCGGTCGCGAGCAGCTTCTTGCCGTCGAAGCCCTTGCCGTCCAGGTCCTTGGCCCATTGCTCGTCGATCGTCGACGACAGCTTGGTGAACTCCGCGCGCTGCTCGGGGGTGAACTGGTAGATCGTGTTGCCGCGGTCCACCGCCGCCTTGCGGCCGATCGGGTCGTTGCCCTGCTGCGTCTTGCCCAGCCAGGCCGAGGTCGCCAGGCCCGAGTTGTTGTCGATCACCTTCTTCAGGTCGGGCGCCAGCGACTCGTACTTCGGCTTGTTCATCGCCATCACGAAGGTCGTCGTGTA
>JBDTUO010000382.1:0-3341 GCA_040007675.1 Rubrivivax sp. | reverse complement strand
CCTAGAGCAAGCGCTCGAGCTCGGCACGCAGGCGCTCGCGCACCGGCCCGTCCGGCACGGCCTCGGCGAGCTGGTCGACGAACGCCGCGCGGTGTGGCGCGCTCGCGGCGGCCTTGCGCACGACGACGCGGGCGATCGGCCCCACGTGCTGCGCGAGCACGCGTTGCGCACGTTCGAGCACCTCGGGCGGCAGCACCAACGGCGCGAACGGCATCGTCAGCCGGGTGCCGGCCGCCAGCCCGGTGCTGCTGCCGACTCCCGGCGCCGTTGCACGCGGCGCGGTCGCGCCGGCCGGCTGCATGCGGCCGAGAAAGGCCTTGCGCGACGCCGGGTCGCTGACCTGCTCGGCCAGCCGCGCATAGAGCTGAGGCCAGGTTTCGCATTCGCGCGCGGCGCGTCGCACGAGCACCGTCGCCAGCGGGCCGACGAAGTGCGCCAGCGTCGTCTCGGTGTGGGCCAGGGCTTGCCGGTCCCAGATGGCGCGGGTCGCCGAACCGGCGCTTGCGAGCGCACCGCCGGACCCGGCCGAGCCGGCGCGTGACACACCACCCGACCCGACCCCCGAGCCGGCGCCGAAGCCACCCCGCGGCGGTGGCATTGTGCCGACCGACTCGAAGGTGCCCGCTGCGGAGTCCTGCTGCGACGGCGCGGCGGCCGCGAACGTCGATCTTGCCGGGGGTGGCGCCGCCGCCGGCGGCGGCGCCTGCAGGATCAGCGTCTTCTCCCACGTGGTGGCGTCGAACGCGTGGCCGATGCCGCTGACGATGGCCTGCTTGAAGGCGGCCGCGTCGGCGAAGCGGGCTCCCGGGTCCTTGGCCAGGGCGGTCGCGACAATGGCGTCGTACCAGCGTGGCCGCGTCACGCCGTCGACCTGTGACGGCGCGCGCGCGGGCTCGTTGACCACGCGGTACATCAGCGACTCGGTCGGCCCCGTGAACGGCGGTTGGCCGGTCAGCAGCACGTACAGCAGCACGCCGGCGGCGTAGATGTCGACCCGCGCGTCGATGACGCCGCCGATGAACTGCTCCGGCGCCATGTACGACGGCGTGCCTATCATCGTGTGCGTCTGCGTCAGCCCCCCGGCGTCGATGCGGGCGATGCCGAAGTCGGCCACCTTCAGCCGCCCGCCGCGCGAGAGGATCACGTTCGCGGGTTTGATGTCGCGGTGCCAGACGCCCTGACCGTGCGCGTGGTCCAGCGCGTCGAGCAACTGGCTCATCAAGCCCGGGATGTCGTCGTCGGTGAAGCGAACCGCGCTCGAGAGGTAGCGCGCGAGCGACTGCCCTTCGACGTATTCCATCGCGATGTAGGCGACCTGCTGGTCTTCGCCGTACTCGTACACGCTGACGATGCCGGCGTGGTTCAGCCGGCCGGCCGCCTGGGCCTCGTTGCGAAAACGCGCCGCGATCGATGCCGCGACGTCAGAACCGTCGACCAACTGGCGCCGGATCGTCTTCAGCGCGACCGCACGGCGGATGTCGGGGTCATAGCCTTTGTAGACGACCCCCATCGCGCCCTCGCCGAGGACGCTGGCGATCTGGTACTTGCCCAGGTGCGTCGGGTGGCTCACGAATCCAGCATCTTCATGGCCTGCACGATGCTCGTGCGCATGCGCGCGAAGGACTGCGCGAGCACGCCGATCTCGTCACGGCTGCCGGTCTGGAACTCGGGTGCATCGAGGTCACCCTGGCTGACCCGGTCGGCCAGCTTGGACAGCCGCATCACCGGCCGCACGACGACCCACCAGATCATCAGGTTGAGCACGACCCCGACGACGACGAAGACCGCGATCATCGAGCCGATGAAGACACCGAACGAACGCTCGGCCCGCTTCAGCGGCACGTCCAGCGGGACCGACACGATCTGGGCGCCGATGACCTCGTTCATGTTCCAGCCGAAGCCGTTGGCGGGGCCGTATTTCTCGACCATCGTGCGCGGCGCCGCCTCGACGCTGCTGTGGCAGCGCAGGCAGGCGGCGTTGGTGATGCGCAGCGGGCGCGACACGTACAACGAGCGCCCGTTCGGCGTGTCGCGCTCACCGACGAATTCCTTCAGGTCCTCGGCGTTGCGGAACTGGTTGACGACGTCGACCTCCCAGCCCGACGCGCGGTCGCGCGGGTTGGTCGGGTTCAGCGTCGCCTCCTTGTAGAAGAAGTCGGGGTACTTCTTCTGCAGCGTGCCGAGCACTTCGTTGGCCGAGTAGCTCGGCACCGACTGCGGCAGGAACTCGTACTTCATCTGTGTCTCGAGCAGCTTGGTGATCTGGCCCGAGGTGTAGCCGCGCACCGCGAGCGCCTTGTCGATCAGCAGCCGCGCCTGATCGAGCACCTCCTGCCGCGCGTTGTCCTGCAGCAGGTTGCGCGTGATATAGCCGCACACCGCGACCCCGATCGCGATCACCAGGATGTAGATGAGGTTGAACTTGACGAGCAGCTTCATGGCAGGCCTCTGGTGGTGACTCTCGGCGGGGACGGCGCGATGGCGGTTGGGGGCAGCGAAACGTCAGCGTCTGGGGCGGTAGGGGCGGCTGCCGTCGGGCAGGGTGCCGGGCAGGGCACCGGGTGGCACGGTGGGCGGTGCCGATGCCGCCGGCGGCGGCGGCGGCGGAGGCGGGGGCGGCGGGTGAAGGATGATGCGCCACTCCTCGTGGTCCTTCAGGTGCGCGTCGAGCTCGCGCCGGAATGTGCGGTCGCGCAGCAGCGGCATGAAGCGCCGCGTGAAGCCGGCGCGCACCGGTGTCTCGGCGGCGAGCCAGGCTTGCAGCTCGGCATAGCCAGGCGTAGGCAGCGCCGGTGGGGCATCCCGCGGCACCGCCACCTTCTCGTAGCGCAGCGGCAGCGGGTCGCGAAAGGCGCGCGGCACCCGCTCGAGCTGGGCCGACGGTGCGCGCGCCAGCAGCGAACCGGCCGCCGCCCCGCGGCGGGAGTACAGGCTGCCGCCCGGCGCCTCGATCGGTTCGCCGGCAGTGCCGTTGCGCTCGACCAGCGTCGCGCGGCCGGCCTCGACGAACACGAGACTCTCTTCGGCCGACGAAAGCACCACCAGCGCGCCGTCGAACGGCAGCACCTGCAGCAGCGGCGTCACGAGTCCGCGCGACGGTTTACCCGGCGCGCTGGCCTGCTTGACCCAGCCTTGCATCAGGTAGAGCGCGGGGGACGGCTTGCCCCGCGTCAACAGCCCGGGAGGTTCCAGCATCACGCGCGTATCCGGCCCGAGGTCGATGACCTGGCCGTCGGGCCATTCGATGCGCACGAGCCGGGTGTCGGCCGCCGTCTCGATGATGGCGCCGTCGGCCATCGGCAGGCCGGGCACGATCTGGCTGCGTTTGATGCCGTCGAGCA
>JBDTUO010000381.1:0-3346 GCA_040007675.1 Rubrivivax sp. | reverse complement strand
TCACCCTTCGGTTGCGTCGCGTCGAACGGCGGATACGTCCATCCCGTCAGCGCCCTCCCCGCTCGCGGCCTTGCCGCAATGGCTCACCGACTCGGCCACCGCGACGCACATCTGGCGGCGCCGGTCGAATTTCAGGCTGTGGACCTGGGCGTTCATCGCGGGCCTCCGTCCATGCTGGTGTGCTGCTGCCGTGCTGCGGCGGATCAGAAGGACTGGCTGACCTGCACGTACGCGCGCGCACGGCTGTCGTCGCTCTGGGCGCGCGTGCCACCGCGCACCGCCACCCAGCCGCGCACGAGCAGGCCGTTGGCGTTCGCGTATGTCAGACCGGCACCGTGCGACAGCAGCGTGCGCACGTTGTCGGTGTCGACGGCGAGCGGCGACTCGTGCTGCCTGCCGACGCCATAGTCACCGAACACGCCCAGGATCCAGTCGCCCGGCCAGGCCTCGATCGCGAGCGCCTTGCGCCACTCCCAGCCGACGATCAGCGCCGAGTCGCTGGGCGTGTCGGCGGACGGGTAGGCGCGCACGCCGGACGGGCCGCCGAGGCTTTGTTTCTCCGAGCTGTCGAGGTCCTTGCTCGCGAACTGCGCCAGTGCACTGAGGTACAGGTGGTCGCCGTTCGGCAGCGCCTGCAGCCGCGCCCCGGTCAGTACCAGCTTGGCGTAGTGGCCGGCGGTCTGGTAGTTCTGCCCGTCGAGCACGCGGTCAGCCGCGGAGTCCAGCCGCAGACGGCCGCTGATCACGTTGGCCGAATAGTTGCTGATGCCGCCGCCGAACCAGGTGTCGCGCCAGTCGCCGACGACACCGAACGTGACGTACGAGCTCACGCCCTTGCGGCTGTCCAGACCCACGGCACCGACTTCGTCGTGGAAACGGCGCTGGTCGAGGCTGGTCTGCAGGAACAGGTTGCGGTTGCGCGAGCGCAGCAACGGGTGCAGCACCTGCAGCGTCACCGCGCTGCCGGTGCCGGAGGCGTCCAGCGGCTCGAACACCGCCGAGCCGAGCTTGTATTTCAGCCCGCTGAGAGCGACACCGAACTTGGTGCCGCGCGCACCGACCGGCGTCAGCCAGGACCCCCGCACGAAGGCGACACCGCCGTTGGTCGAGACGAGTGCACGCAGCGTCAGGCTGTCGCCGCGCCCGGTGGGGCTCAGCCAGTCGAAACTGCCGTCGAGCCGGTAGCGGCCGGTGAAGATCGAGCCGCCGTTGTTGGCCTCGGCCACCAGCGCGGTGCGCGGGCCGGGTGCCACCTTCACGGTCAGATCGGCCTGGCCGGGTTTCTGCCCCGGCGTCAGGACCGACGACACCTGGATGCCGCGCAGGTCGCCGAGTGCGAACAGCGCACGCTCGACGCGGTCGCGTTCGGCCAGCGGGTTGCCGCGCAGCACATCGACGAAGCGATTCATCAGCTCGGGCGACACCGCGACGCCGGGCTCGACCTCCAGCTTGACGTCGCCGAGGCGCCCCTCGAGCACCTGGAGCGTGACGCTGCCGTCGCTCAGTGTCTGCTCCGGCACGTAGACCTGCGCGAGGAACAGGCCGTCGCGCTGCAGCGCCACTTCGACGTCCTTGGCCGCGTCCTCGACGTCTGCCAGCGTGCGCTCGTCACCGATGTAACGCTGGACCAGCGGCAGCAGGGCCTGCGCGCGCTCGGGCGTCACACCGACCAGACGAAAACTCCGCACCGCGAACTTCGGCCCTCCGCTCAGCGGTGCCTGCGCACGTCGCGGCGCGACGATGGCGGGGACGGCATCGGTACCTGGGGCCGGCGCTGCGGTTGGCGGGGTCAGTTCCTTCAGCAGCTGGCCGGCATTCGGCGCCGGCGCCAGCTGGGCCTGGGCCGCGCCCGCCAGCAGCAGCGCGATGGCCGCGCTCGCCAACAGCGGCGCGATGGCCGCGCTCGCCAGCAGCGGCGCGATGGCCACCCCGACGGCGCGACGGAACCCCGTCGACACACCGCCGCCACCCTGCGGACGGACAGCGCGTGCCCCGCCAAGCGCGGCAAGCCGTCCAATCGTCGATCGGAACTGCATGGTGTGCAAGCGACCCCCTGCTGTCGTCGTCCCCCCAGGGCACGCGACGGCAGTCTAACGGTCGGTTACGTCTTTTGATGTCCTGTCGAATCCCTATATGCGATTCGGGGCGATCCCAGGACCGGGGGGTCGAGATTCGTACCAGTCCGGGTATTCGCGCGCGACGCCGGCACGGCGACGGGCGCGTGCACTGCATGGCGGGTCACGGTGGGATCCGCACGCGGCCAGCGCGACGCCTCAGCCGCGCTGCCATTGGCCGCGTCCGATCGCTTTGACGCACACTTCGGCAGACTGCCCACCCGGTCGCGAAGCCGCATGCCGAACCCCCGCTCCGATCCCCTTGACGCCGCTGCCCGCACGGCGCCGGTCGACGCCCCGCACATGCTCGTCGGCCTGATCGGCGCGGGCATCCAGCGCTCGCTGAGCCCAGCGATGCACGAACAGGAAGCGCAGCACCACGGCCTTCGCCTGCACTACCAGCGCATCGACCTCGACCTGTCCGGCATCGGCCCGGAGGCGCTGCCGGCGCTGCTGCAGGCCGCGCGCTGGTTCGGCCTCGCCGGCCTGAACGTGACCTTCCCGTGCAAGCAGGCGGTGATCCCACTGCTCGACG
This sequence comes from Rubrivivax sp., assembly GCA_040007675.1. Lineage (GTDB taxonomy): Bacteria > Pseudomonadota > Gammaproteobacteria > Burkholderiales > Burkholderiaceae_C > Rubrivivax. Next base: position 697 of record JBDTUO010000381.1, on the reverse strand, counting down.
AGCTGTCCGACGACGCGCGTGCGATCGGCGCGGTCAACACCATCGTGCTGGCCGACAGCGGGCAGCGCCTGGTCGGCCACAACACCGACGGCAGCGGATGGGCCTGGGGCTTCCAGCGCGCGCTGCCCGGCGCCGACCTGTCGTGTGTCGTGCTGCTCGGTGCCGGCGGCGCCGGCTCGGCGATCGCCCACGCCGTGCTCGAGCTCGGCGCTTCACGTCTGGTGCTGGTCGACGCCGACGCCGCGCGCGCGGCGGCGCTCGCGGCCGACCTGAACCGGGTGCGCGGCGGCGCGCGTGCCATGGTGATGCAGGACGTCGGTGCCGCCCTCGACAGTGCCACCGGCCTGATCCATGCGACGCCGACCGGCATGGACAAGATGCCCGGTCTGCCGCTGCCGGCAGCGTTGCTGCGCCCGTCGCTGTGGGTCGCCGAGATCGTCTACTTCCCGCTGGAAACTGCGCTGCTGAAGGCGGCGCGCGAACGGGGCTGCCGCACGGTCGACGGCGGCACGATGGCGGTCGGTCAGGCGGTCGGCGCCTTTCGCCTGTTCACCGGCCTCGACGCCGATGCGGCACGCGTCGACGCCCACTTCCGCCGCCTCGTCGCGGCGCGCTGACCCCGGCCGGCGTTGCGCTGCAGTCAGTGTGGTGCGCTCGAAGTCCTCGGACTTATGTGCCTGGCCGCTCAGGACTGCCG
>JBDTUO010000380.1:0-3352 GCA_040007675.1 Rubrivivax sp. | reverse complement strand
AGGCCGCCGCGCGGGCGATGGCAGCCCGGCGCCAGGAGGAGGCTTACGCCGACCTCGTCGGCCTGGCCTGGACCCGGCTGCGCCATCCGCAGCACTACGCGCGCCTGCACGCCTGGCTCGTGACCGAGCGATCGACCGACCGCATCCCCGGCGGTCACCACGACACGCTGGCCTGGATCGGCGTCGCGCAGCAGGGCGACGCGCTGGTGGAGCCGACGCTGTTCGACGGCGCCGCTGCAGTGTGGATGGCGGCGCTCGCTGCCGGCGATCGGCGCGGCCCGTGACGCGCTGCGGTCAGCGGCCGCTACGGGCGTGACCCCTCATCGCCGGCCGAGGTCGATCAGCCGCGGCATGACGGCGAGCACGAACAGCGCCAGCAGCGTGCTGAGCAGTGCGGTCGACTCCCGTCCGAGGCCGCAGGCGACGCCGATCGCCGCCGTCATCCAGACGCCGGCGGCCGTCGTCAGGCCCTGCACCTCCTCGCCGTCGCGGCCCTTGATGATCGCACCCGCACCGAGGAAGCCGATGCCGGCGATCACGCCCTGGATCACGCGGCTCATGTCGGCGACGCTCATGCCGGCCTGCTCCGGCACCAGCACGAACAGCGCCGACCCCATCGCGACCAGCATGTGGGTCCGCACGCCGGCCGCCTTGCCTTGCCGCTCGCGGTCGTAGCCCAGCACACCGCCCAGCAGCGCCGCCAGCAGCAGGCGCACGAGGATGCGCGTGATGTGCTCGACGTCGGTGGCGTTAGAGAATTCTGCCGCGACGGTGTCGATCATCCGGTTCCACACGGAGGGGTCTCCTTCGGTCAAAGGAAGCGCTCGAGCAAGCGCCGCGACGCGCGGTCGAGCGCCAGGCGGTCGGCGATGCCGTGGCTGACGCCGTCGCCATCGGTCACCAGCAGCGCCGCGCCTTCGAGGCGGCGGATGTCTTCCTCGCCCTTCAGCACGAAGCGGCGACGCCCGCGGTCGGTTTCGCCGGTCCAGGTGCTCGGCGTCGCGAAGGTCGACACCGCCACCAGCCGCGTGAGCGTCGGCGTGAACTCGCGCTCGCTCAGCGCCTGCTCGATCAGCGCGCGCAGCGCGGGTGGCAACGTGTCGAGCGCGGGCACCCAGCAGCACTCGCGCCCGTCGGCCCCGACCAGCGCCACACCCCGCCGTGGATCTGACAAGGGGTGGGCCCGCACCGGCGTCACGCCCGCGTGACGGTTGCCGTCGGCCAGCAACGCCACGAGACGGCCGTGGGCGTCACGCAGCAGGTCGGCTGATGCGCTGGCGTTCCGCCGCCCGACAGGCCCTGGCCGCGTTTGCCGACCAGGCTGTCGTACCCGTGTGCCAGCCGCAGGGATGAATTCGTGCGCGTGCGCGTGCCCGTGCGCGGCGCGGGCGGCGGCCACCACCTCGTCACGCGACGCATCTGGGCGGCCGTAGGCGAGGTCGAGGGCAGCGGGATCCGCGTGCACGGCGCTGGCGGCGGAGGGAGGGGCGAGCATAGTGGGGTGGGCCAGCGGCGGCGGATTGTCGCCGAAGCGGCGCGGGTTCCCCCTCGGCGCAGCGGAGGGCAGCGCACTCGCCGCCGTCCAGCCTCCCGCCGCCGTCCCTGGCGTCCTGCTGATGACGGTGTTCGACGGCATCCAGTTGCTGCGGGTGAACTTCCTGCGCGGTCCCAATCTGTGGACCTACCGCTCCGCGCTCGAGGTCTGGCTGGACCTTGGTGCGCTGGGTTCGCGACGCCGACATCCGCGCGCAGACGGCGATCCTCGACGAAGCCTTCGAGGAGGTCGTGCTGTACCAGGACGCCGCCCAGCCGGCCGCGGAGCGCCGGTCTCACAGCCCGCCGAACGAGACCTCACGCAGCACGAGTCGGGTCAGCGTCTCGCGCACGCCCTGGCGGCGCAACGCCTCGGTGACGGCGACGACGTCGTCGCGGTCGATGCAGGCGACGCGCACCGCGTAGTCGGTCGAACCCGTCATCAGCGTCGCACCGACGACCTGCGGCAGACCGCGCAGCGACGCCTCGAACGCCGCTGCCGAGGTGTCCGACGCCAGCTTGACCTCGACCACCGCCTCGATCGTGCGGCCGAAGGCCTTCGGGTCGAGCGAGGCGCGGATGTGGCGGATCGTGCCGTCGGCGCGCAGCCGCCGGTACCGTTCGGCGACCGCATTGGGCGACAGGTGCACCGCCTCGGCAAGCTCGCGGAAACTGGCGCGGCCATCGTGCGCAAGGCGGCTGAGGATGGCGTGGTCGATCTTGTCCATTGCATAGTTTTCAGAAGCGATATCGGTGAGTGACCCAGCATAACGCCGAAGAACGCAGTCGACACGGAAGGATAATCTCCGACGCATGCGGGGCTGCGGAGTGTGTGGGAAGGAAACCGGCGAACCCGGGCCCTGAGCCGTGACGCCGAACGAGGTGGAAACCATGAATCACGACCAATCCAGTGAGCTTGACGACGGTGCGGGCGCGAGCCCGTCGCGCCAGCGCGCGTGTGTGCGGCGCCGCGGCTGGGTCGTCGGCGCGGTTGCGCTGACGGCGCTGACGCTGGCCTCGGGCATCACCGGCGATCGCGGCCACGCGCCGTGGCAGCCGGCCTGCGCCGACGGCGTGCAGCGCGCGGCCTGACGGAACGCGCGATTGGACGGCGCGCGCGGCGCGGCCGGCACGCAGTGCCGAAGTCGCCGACACTCGGGCCCATCGCAAATGCTCCGCCGCCTGTGCGGCCGGCGGGAACGACGATGCCCGCGACCCCGACCATCTACGACGCGCTGCGCGCCAGCCACGAGACCCAGCGCCAGCTCTGCCTGAGCCTCGTGCGCACCGGGGCGAAGAATCCGGCGCGGCGGCGCGAGGTGTTCACGGCGCTTCGGATCGAACTCGCCGCCCACGCCGCGGCCGAAGAGCGCTACCTGTACGTGCCGATGATGATGCTCGATGCCGGCCTCGACAGCGCGCGCCACGCGCTGTCCGAACACCACCAGATGGACGAGCTGGTCGAGGACCTGCAGTCGCTGGAGCCCGACGGCGACGCCTGGGGCGCCAAGGCGCTCGAGCTGTCGCACAAGGTGCGCCACCACCTGAAGGAAGAAGAGACGAAGTTTTTCCAGGTCTCGGGCAAATTGCTGAGCAGCGCGCAGAAGACGGCGCTCGCGGCCCAATACCAGGCCGACTTCGAGCGCATGAAGGTGATGTTGGCGAAGGGCTGAGTCAGCATGGCGGCGCTGAACGGTTGCTCCCGACCCGTTGCGGACTGTCGCCGTTGGCTCTTCCCGCGCCCGCCGCATCGCGAGCCGAGGCCAGCGGGTGCCCTTCCCCTCCATGTCCCCCGCCATCGGCCTGCGGCCGCTCGCTC
>JBDTUO010000379.1:0-3363 GCA_040007675.1 Rubrivivax sp. | reverse complement strand
CTATCCCTAACTGCCACAGTGCATGACGCACGCGGCATCCCGCGTGTCGACTTCTGCCGCGGCGGCGGATCCACCGAGCAGGCGTTGCATCAGGTCCCGCACGCTGCGGATCTGCGCGCCGAAGGGCAGGGCGCCGACGCCGCGGAAGAACAGCCCCTTGTTCACGTCACCGCGCAGCGCGGCGGCGAGTTGCGTGTCGATGCAGAACTGGCCCCAACCGACAGTGCCGTCGCGCAGCCCGCACATCGCGAGGCAGTCGAAGGCCAGCGTGCAACGCGGCTTCACATGCGCCACCTGTTGCAGGCGCGGTTCGGCGCGCAGGTAGTTCTTCAGCCACGGCGTCGCCACCGCGCGCGCCGGCAGCCCGGCGACGCTGACGAATTCCACCAGGTCTTCGTCGCGCGCCTCGGCGAGCACGCGCTTGAAGGCCGGGTGGGCATCACACTCGGTGGTCACGGCAAAGGGCGTGCCCAGCTGAACCGCGGCGGCGCCCAGCGCCTGCAGGCGCGCAACGTCATGGAAACTGCGCACGCCGCCGGCGGCGATCAACGGCACCCGACCCTCGAGGCCGGCGGCACGCAGCAACGCCAGCGACTGCGGGATGACCTGCTCGAACTCGAATCGCGCGTCGCGCAGGTCGGCGATTCGGGTCGCGCCCAGGTGTCCGCCGGCCAGACCGGGGTGTTCGATGATGATCGCATCGGGTACGCGCCGCCGCCGCTCCCACTTCTTCAGAACCAGCGCGACGCCGCGCGCGTCGGACAGGATCGGCACCAGCAACGCGCGCGGATGGTCCTGCGCCAGGTCGGGCAAATCCAGCGGCAGTCCGGCGCCGACGACGACGGCATCGATGCCGCACTCGAGCGCCGTCGTCACCGACGCGGCGTATTCACCCACCGCCCGCATCACGTTGACGGCAAGCAGCCCGCGACCGTGCGTCAATGCCCGTGCGGCAGCGATCTCCCGCCGCAGCGCCTCCAGGTTTGCCGCGTCGACCAGCGCCTTGGTGTGCGCGCCGATGGCGCGTGAACGCTGCATGAGATCGGGGTGATGACGGCGCAGGTCGACTGAACTGATGGTGCCGACGCCGCCCATCGCGGCCACGCTGCCCGCCAGCCGGTGCGCCGATACCCCGACGCCCATGCCGCCTTGCACCAGCGGCAGCAACTCGCGGCCGTTCAGGCGCAGCGCGCGCAAGCCACAACGTGCGAACAGCGCGGCGAGTTCGGGATCGACGTGCGGCAGCAGGGTCGGTTCGGTCATGGGGCGAGTCAAAGCGGATGCAGCGTGAACGTTAGGGCTGAGAAGTCCGTAAGGGTTTGCGTTGCATCAACGCGACGCCGCGACCTGGGACGCACGGTCGCGGATCGCGGCGCCCGCGCCACTCGAATGCATGACGCTGTCACGGTACGGCGAGTTGCTGACCGTCCTGATCGGTGCTCTTACCGGGGTTCGCGACATCAGGCGAGTGCCGTGTGCAAGGTTTCCTCGCTGCTGGCGGCCACGCGGCGACACAGGCTGTGCCAGGCCTGGTCGACCTCGGCCTGCAACGCCTGCGTCTCGGCGGCCGACAGGTGCCGATAGCGCCGCTGCTGCGCCAGGTAGTCGCTCACGGGACGCGTGCGCTGAGCGTGGTTCAGCGTGTAGCGTCGACCGTCCTCGACCTCGTACAGCGGGTAGGCGCCACACTCGACGGCGTGGCGTGCCGTGGTCAAGGCGCCATCGTCCGCCAGGCCCCAGCCGTCCAGGCAGGGGATCAGCAGGGTGATCAGGCGCAGCCCCCGCATTGCCTTGGCCTTCTCGACCTTGTATTTCAGGTCGGCGAGGTGGCCGATGCTGGCGCTGGCCACATAGGGGATGCCGTGCGCGGCCATGATCTCGATCAGGTTCTTCTTGCGCGAGCGCTTGCCGGCAGGGGTGGAGCCGGTGCGGGCGTAGTGCGGCGTCGACGACGAGGTCTGTGCGCCGGTGTTCATGTAGCCCTCGTTGTCGAGGCAGAAGTACAGGATGTTCTCGTTGCGTTCAGCGGCCGAGGACAGGCACTGGAAACCGATGTCGTAGGTGCCCCCGTCGCCGGCCAAAACGATGACCTGCGTGCTTTGCCGGCCCTTGGCGTCGAGCGCGCGTCGCAGCCCCGAGGCGGCGGCCGCGCTGGCTTCCAGCGTCGGCTGGTAGACGGGAATGCGCAGCGAACTGAACGGCTGCGCGCCCGCGATGATGGCCATGCACGACGGCGGGATCACCGCCATGGTGTCGGGCCCGAGCACGTCGAGGATGTGGCGCACGGTCAGTGGTTCGACGCATCCCGGGCAGGCGGCGTGGCCGGAGCACAGCAGCGCGTCGTCGGCCGGTGGCGGGGACGGTGTCGGGGACGGGGTGATCGTCTGCATGGTGTTTACCTGACCCATTCGGAAAACGGTTGCGGCGCTTGCGCCTGGGCCTGTTGCACGAAGGCCGCGATGCGCTCGGGCGCGACGTTGACCCCGCCCACCCCGGCCAGGTAGCCGTGGATACGCGGCGCGTCCGCCATGCCGTAGAGCGCCGCCCGCAGTTCCTGGTGCAACACGCCGCCGTTGCCGGGTGAGTGGTTGCGGTCGAGCACGACGACGTCTCGGACGCCGGAGTCGCCGGCCAGCGCGGCACGCAGTGCCAGCACCGGCAGCGGCCGGAACAGCCGCAGCTTCAGCAGGCCGACGGCGTGGCCGGCTTCACGCATCGCATCCACGGCCTCCCGCGCCGTGCCGCACAGGCTGCCCATGCTGACGACGACCGTGTGGGCGCCGTTGCATCGGTAGCGCTCGATCACGCCCCAGCTGCGGCCCGTGCATTCGGCCCACTCACGATCGGCTTCCGCCGCCAGAGCCGGTACCCGACCCATCGCGGCATCGATGTCCTGACGGTGGCGGTTGTACATGTCGGCGGTGACGACGTTGCCCCAGCTCGAGGGCTGCGCCGTGTCCAGGCGTTGTGCGGGATCGAAAGGCGGAAGGTAGCCATCCACCAGCGACTGTGCCGGCACGTTCACCGGTTCGAGCGCGTGCGAGACGTAGAACGCGTCGAGGTTCACCATCACCGGCAGCAACACCTGCTCGGCGACGCGGAACGCCTGAACCACGGTGTCCAGCGCCTCCTGCGCCGTTTCCACGTAGAACTGGATCCAGCCGGTGTCCCGCTGTGCGAGGCTGTCGGTCTGATCGGGCCAGAACGCCCACGGCGAGGCTACGGTGCGGTTGACGTTGGCCATCACGATGGGGGCGCGTGCGCCACTGGCGTAGTGCAGCAGCTCGTGCATCAGCAGCAGGCCCTGTGACGCGGTGGCGGTGAACACACGCACACCCGCCAGCGAGGCCGGAATGCAGGCCG
>JBDTUO010000378.1:0-3364 GCA_040007675.1 Rubrivivax sp. | reverse complement strand
GAAGTCGCGGCCGACCGCGACGCGCACGTGGCCGCTGCCCGGCACGCGGTCGTTGGTCGGGTCGAGGTCCAGCCAGCCGTCGGTGCCGACGCCCGGGGTGCCCGGCACCCACACCTGCACCCAGGCGTGAGACGCGTCCGCGCCGACCAGCGCCGCCGCGCTGCCGTCCTCCTGCGTCAGCAGGTAACCGCTGACGTAGCGCGCCGGCAGGCCGAGCATGCGCAGCGCACCGGCGAGCACGTGGGCAAAGTCCTGGCAGACCCCGTGCCGGCCCGCGAACACCTGTGCCAGCGGGGTGTCGATGTCGGTCGCCTCGCCGTCGTAGTGGAAGTCGGCGTAGACGCGGTTCATCAGCTCGATCGCCGCCTCCGCCGCGGCGCGGCCGGGTGGGAACGAAGGCTGCGCGTAGCGGCGCAGCGCCTCCAGCCGCGGCACGTAGGGCGAGGGCTGGACGAACTCGACCGCCGGCACGAACGGCGCCCGTGCGACGTAGCACAGGCGTTCGACCAGACGCTCCCACGCGGGCGCCGCTGCGGGCCGCAGCTCGGCGAAGCGCCGCGCGAGCGCCACCCGGCTGGTGGCGGTGACGCGCAGCGCCCGGTGTGCACCGACCAGCGCGAAGCGGCAGCTCGCGTTGCCGAAGACGTCGGGTTCGGTCGTGATTTCGTCGGGTGGCGGGTCGATGCGCAGCGCGTACGCCAGCAGCGCCTGTTCGGGGTCGGCCAGCGGGCGCAGGTGCGCCAGGTGCATCGCCGGCGACACCGGCGCGGCGTAGGTGTAGCGCGTGTCGTGCACGATCTCGAGCACGCAGCCGAGGAGCGCCCCGGACGGAGCGGCCTCCAGCGTGGCGCGGTCGAGGTCGGCGGCCGGGTCAGACATGCTGGAAACGGTGCGCCTCGTCGGCGAGCGTGAAGTAGCGCGCTGCGATGGCCTCGGCCAGCGTCCAGGCCGCCGCCCCGAGCGACTGCGACAGTGCAAGCAGCCGCTCGGCGATCTGGGCGTCGTCGGCCCCCCGCAGTTCCTCCAGCGTCAGGCCCGCGCCGGTGGCCGGCAACAGGGTCAGCAGCGGCTGCAGCGAGTCCGCGCTGCCGGGCAGCTTGCTCAGCTCGGTGCGCAGCCGCCGCAGCACGCCGGCATAGGCGCGCGGGTTGCTGCTGTCGAGCACCAGCAGGTCGGTCAGCGCCAGCAGGTCCTCGTGGCGCTGGTAGCGCGCGCGGAACGTGATCGCGCTGTCGAACAACTCCAGCAGCAGGTCGATGCCGGCCGCGCTGGCCAGCGCACCGCCGGTCAGGAAGGTCTCGAACCGGGTCGTGATGCCGATCAGGCGCTCGAGCAGGCGCCCGACCGCGAGCAGCCGCCAGCCGTGGTCGCGCGTCATGCGGTCGGTCTGCGTGCCGGTCACGGCCGCGAGCTGCAGCGCCAGCCGGTCCAGCGCCGGCAACACCCGAGCCACCGACGGCAGCTCGCCCGGCATCGGCTGCACGGCGGCGCCAAAGGACTCACCCATCGTTCGGATCAGACCCCACTGTTCCGACGACAAGCGTTCGCGCAGCGACTGCGACGCGCGCGCCAGCGCCTGCAGGTTGAACGCCACACTGGCGGCGCCCTGCGCGTCGCCGATCGCCGCCAGCACCGCACGCTCGAACACCTGGGGCGACTGGCGCAACGTCGGCACGCCGTCCGGCGCCAGACCCTTGACCACGGCCAGATCCGACAGCGTCTGCAATACCGGTTCACCGGCGTCGTTGTCGGCGTCGATGACGCCCAGGGTCAGCTGCGCCAGCCGAACGAGTTGCTCGGTGCGTTCGGTGTAGCGACCGAGCCAGAACAGGTTCTCTCCGGTGCGGCTGGAGACCGGACGGCGGCGCTGGGGGATGTCGTCGACCTGCAGCGGGCGCGGCAGCATCGAGAACACGTCCACCCGCCCGGTGGTCATGACCCAGGTGTCGAGGCTGGAACCGCCGCGCTGCATCGACAGGCTGGCGTGAGAACGCGGCGCGGCGCGCGTCATGCCGCCCGGCAGCACGTGCCAGCGGCCCTGCGCGTCGGCGATCGCATAGACGCGCAGCATCGCCGGACGCGGCACCGCCCGACCTTCGTGCCACAACGGCACGCGCGAAAACGCGAGCCGTCCCTGCACCGTCCAGGCGCCCGGATCTGCACCGATATCGACCTGGGTCGCCGAATGCACCTCCGAGGTGCGTCCGCCGACGGGGAAGGTACTGCGCAGGACCTTGTCGCCGACCCGGTCGCGCACCGCCGACCACGCCGCGGGCTCGCCGCACCACCAGGTCGCCAGCGCGGGCAGCCGCAGCTCCTCGTGCAGCAGCCGGCGCGCGATCGCGGGCAGGAAACCCAGCAGCGCGGGCGTCTCGAGGATGGCACTGCCCAGCGCATTGGCCAGCACGACGTGCCCGGCGCGCGCCGCGCGCAGCAGCCCGGGCACGCCGAGCGCGGAGTCCGAGCGCAGCTCGAGCGGATCGCACCAGTCGTCATCGACGCGGCGCAGCACGCCGTGCACCGGTTCGAGGCCCTCGACCGTCTTCAGGTACAGGTGGTCGCCGCGCACGGTGAGGTCGCCCCCTTCGACCAGCGGCACGCCGAGGTAGCGCGCGAGGTAGGCGTGCTCGAAATAGGTCTCGGCGTAAATGCCCGGCGTCAGCAGCACGACGCGCGGGGTCTGGCCGCCGGCGACCTCACGCGCCCGCTGCTCCAGCGCGTCGATCAGCCGCCGGTAGCTCGACGCGAGGTGCTGCACGCGCAGCTCGCGGAAGGCGTCGGGGAATTCGCGCGCGACGACGAGCCGGTTGTGCAGCACGTAGCCCAGCCCCGATGGCCCCTGCGTGCGCTGCGCCACCAGCCACCAGCAGCCGTCGGGTCCGCGCGCGACGTCGAACGCCACGATGTGCAGGTGCTGGCCGCCGGCCGGCACGACGCCGTGCAATGCACGCAGGTAACCCGGATGGCGAAGCAGCAGCGCCGGCGGCAGCAGGCCTTCGTGCAGCAGCCGGCGGGGCCCGTAGAGGTCGACCAGCATCGCCTCGAGCAGCGCCGCGCGCTGCAGCACGCCGGCCTCGATCAACGCCCAGTCGGCCGGGTCGACCAGCATCGGCAACAGCTCGAGCGACCAGGGCCGCGCCGCCACACCGTCGGCGCTGAAGACGTTGTGCGTCACGCCGTCCAGCCGCAGCCGCTGATCGACGCGCCGCCGGGCGGCGTCGAGCGCGTCGGCGCCGCCGGGGCCGGCCAGCCCGGCGAACCGGGCCCACAGCGGGCGCGCACGGCCATCGGCCTGCCGCATCTCGTCCCAGACCCCTGCCTCGGGCGGCGGCGCGTGCCGCATCAGCGCGTCGAGCGCGGCGCC
>JBDTUO010000377.1:0-3383 GCA_040007675.1 Rubrivivax sp. | reverse complement strand
TCTCGCCGCCTGGACCTCACGCCGGGGGCGAGCGCGAGAACTCGATGAAGGCGGCGATGGCGCTTGCTGCATACATGAGGGAAGGACCACCGCCCATATAGGTCGTCACGCCCAGCGTCTCGTCGATCTCCTGCCGCGTCACACCCAACCTGACCAGGGTCTGCATGTGAAAGCCGATGCAGGGATCGCACCTGGAACCGACGCTGAGGGCCAGTGCGATCAGCTCCTTTGTTTTCGTGCCCAGCACGCCGCCGGTTGTGGCGGCGCGACCGAGATCATGAAAGCTCTTCATGACCTCGGGTGTGCTCGCCCTCAGCGTGGCGAGGCGCGCGGAAACCGACTGGGTCAGCTCGCCGAAGTTGGGAGTGGGATCAGACATGGTGTTCACTGCCGGCACTTGCGGACTGGCTCGAGGGTTCTTGGGGGAGCAAGTGCCGAGGCCGAACGGTAGGTAGGCGGGACAAGCGGTACCGCGACATGATCGTCGGAATCAGCAGGCCCAGCATGATCAAGATCAAGCTGCACCGACTTGCCCCACCCATTCAGCAGGCCGTGCGTGCCTGATCGAAGTGCCAGTTTCGAATGTGCATGCCGGGTGCCAGGGTTCGTTGGCGTATCATGGCAAGTATTCAATTACTTACCTATGACTGTCGATTCATCATGCAAACCAGATTGCCGACCGGGGAACGCCAGACGGAAATCATCGCGGCCGCTTTGAAGCTGGCACGGGAAAAGAGCCCGGTAACGATCACCACCAGTGACATTGCCGCCGCCATCGGAGTCAGCCAGGGAGCCGTGTTCAAGCACTTCCCAACCAAAGACGCCATCTGGACCGCGGCGATGAGATCGGTGCGGGAGCGATTGCTGCTGAAGCTGGACGAAGCAGCGCGGGCGGAAGCCTCGGCACTTCAGGGGCTCGAAGCGGTGTTCCGTGCTCATGTGGCCTTCGTGATCGCGCATCCCGGCGTTCCCCGACTCATCTTCCATGAGCTGCAGCAACCCGCCGACTCCCCTGTCAAGCAGGAAGTCCGGACGCTGCTGCAGGCCTACCGGCAACTTCTGCTGGGCCTGTTCAAGGTCGGCGCCAAGACTGGCCAGTTGCGGTCCAAGCTGGATCAGGAGGCCGCTGCGACGCTCTTTGTGGGCCTCGTCCAGGGCCTCGTGATGCAGTCGATGTTGACGGGCAGACCAGCCGCGATGAAGGCCCAGGCGGATGGTGTGTTCGCCCTCTATCTTCGTGGCATCCGGGCGGCGCCGTGAAGATCCCGTCGAACGTGTCGCGCCGGCTCGGCCTGGGTGTGCTGGGCGTGATGTTGATCGTGGCGCTGGTCTATGTGGTCGTGCGATCCGGTCCCTTGGCACCTGTGCGCGTGACGATGACCCGGGCCACCGTCGGCAGTCTGTCGCCGTCGCTGTTCGGCATCGGCACGGTCGAGGCACGCCGTGCCTACCTGATCGGGCCGACCGCCGCCGGCCGCGTCAGCAAGGTTCTGGTCGATGTGGGCGACACCGTCACGGCCGGGCAGATGCTGGCCGAGATGGACCCGGTGGATCTCGACGATCGCGCCATGGCCCTGGAGGCGTCGATCGCACGCGCTGGCAGCGTCATCGCCGCGGCGCAGGCGCAGCGCCGGGACGCCAAGGCCCGAAACGAACTGGCTGCGACTACGGCGAGCCGCTATGTCGAGCTGGGCGCGCAAAACTTCATGAGCGCTGGTGCCGTCGAGGCGAAGCAGCAGGAGCGGGCTTCGGCCGAAGCTGCCGTGGCTACCGCCGACGCGAACCTGGCCGCCGCGCGCCTGGACACGCAGCGCCTGGCGGCCGAGCGCGCGGGCCTGCGGCAGCAGCGTGACAACGTGCGCTTGCTGGCCCCCACTCAGGGCGTCGTCATCAGCCGCGAAGCCGAAGTCGGGTCCACCGTGGTGGCGGGACAAGCCGTTCTGCGGCTCATCGAGCCGACGTCCTTGTGGATTCGGGTGCGGCTGGATCAAGGTCGCTCGTCCGGCCTGGTCGAAGGGTTGCCGGCTTCGATCGCGCTGCGCTCGAATCCGTCAGCGCCCCTGTCCGGCAAGGTGGCAAGAGTGGAGGCCACCAGCGACAGCCTCACCGAGGAACGCGTGGCCCTGGTGTCCATCGACACGCTGCCCGCCGGCCTGTCCACCGGTGAGCTGGCCGAGGTGACGTTGACATTGCCGGCCACGACCGCCGCGCTCTTGTTGCCAAACTCGGCGATTCAACGACAGGCCGACCAGGTCGGCGTGTGGCGGGTGGACGGCGGCCAGCTCAGGTTCTCTGCGGTGCGCATCGGGCAGACCAGCCTCGAGGGTCAGGTGCAGGTACTCGAGGGCCTCAAAGCCGGAGACGGGGTGGTGGTCTACAGCGAGAAGGAGCTCACTGCCGACAGCCGCATCAAGGTCGTCGAGACGCTCACGGGCGGCGGCAGACCATGATCAGCCTGGCCGGCCGCGACATCCTGCACTCGTGGGGGAAATTCGTGCTCACCGGCGTCGGCCTGGGGTTGCTGATCGGCGTGACGCTGTCCATGGCCGGCATCTACCGCGGCATGGTGGACGATGCGCGGGCCCTGCTCAACAACAGCGGCGCCGATCTCTGGGTAGTGCAGCAGGACACGCAGGGGCCCTACGCGGAGTCGTCCAGCCTGCGCGACGACGTCGTGCGCAGCGTGCTCGGCCTGCCGGGCGTCGCGCGCGCCTCCAACGTCACGTACCTGACGATGCAGGTTCGCCCAGGCCAGGGTCAGCGAGAAGGCCACGAAGTGCGGGCCATGATCGTCGGCTTCGTGCCCGGCCAACCCGGCGAACCCGGATACCTGGTGGCGGGCCGTCACATCACCCGCAGCCATTACGAAGCCGTGGTCGATGTGCGCACTGGCCTTGCACTGGGCCAGCGTATACGCATCCGGCGCCATGACTACACGGTGGTGGGTCTGACCCAGCGCATGGTGTCGTCCGGCGGCGATCCGATGGTCTTCATACCGCTGAAGGATGCGCAGGAAGCACAGTTCCTGAAAGACAACGACGCCATTCTGAACGACCGCGCCCGTACAGCGGCCAACCCGGCACTGAACCGGCCGGGCGTGCCCGGGCTGCTCGAGGCGATCCAGACCTCACAGTCCGCCAACCACAACGTCAACGCGGTGCTGGTGCAGGTGCGGCCTGGCGTGTCAGCCGAGAGCGTGGCCGAGCCGATCCGGCGCTGGAAGCACCTGGAAGCCTACACGCGCACGCAGATGGAGGAAATCCTGATCGCCAAGCTGATCGCCACCTCGGCCCGGCAGATCGCCATGTTCCTGGTGATCCTGGCGGTGGTCAGCGCGGCCATCGTGGCCTTCATCATCTACACGATGACGCTGGGCAAGATCC
>JBDTUO010000376.1:0-3390 GCA_040007675.1 Rubrivivax sp. | reverse complement strand
TCGACCATCTTGGCGACGATCTCGGCCGGCTTGCCGGACTCGGCCGCCTTCTCGGTGGCGATCCGACGTTCCTTGTCGACCAGCTCGGCCGGCACGCCGGCCGACGACACGGAAACCGGCTTCATCGCAGCGACATGCATCGCGACGTCCTTGGCGGCGACCTCATCCCCGGTGTACTCGACGATCACGCCGATGCGCGTGCCGTGCAGGTAGCTCGCGAGCGCGCCGCCGTTCGTGTAGCGCACGAAGCGCCGGATCGACAGGTTCTCGCCGATCTTGCCGATCAACCCTTTGCGCACGTCCTCGACCGTCGGGCCGAAGCTGTCCTGCTGCAGCGGCAGCGCCGCCAGCGCCGCGACGTCGGCCGGCGCCTGGCGTGCGACCAGTTCGGCGCACGAACGCACGAACGCCAGGAACGACTCGTTCTTCGACACGAAGTCGGTTTCGCAGTTGACCTCCAGCATCGCACCGGTGCGGCCATCGATGGAGGCCGCGATCACGCCCTCGGCGGTGATGCGGGCAGCGGCCTTGCCGGCCTTGTTGCCGAGCCTGACACGCAGGATCTCCTCGGCGCGCGCGGCGTCGCCGTCGGCCTCGGTCAGTGCCCTCTTGCATTCCATCATCGGCGCGTCGGTCTTGGCGCGCAGCTCGGCCACCATGCTTGCGGTGATAGCGGGCATCGTTCAGTCCTCTCGGGTCTGTGCCGCCGCGTCGCGGGATGCGCGGCAGCGGCAGGTCGGTCGTGAAGCCGGCCGGTCGCGAGCGGGTCGCGGGCCGGCCGGAGGGCGTTGCGGGGCGCATCACGCCCCGCGGCCGTCAGGCCTCTTCGCGCACCTCGACGAACTCGTCGCCCTGTGCTTCGGCCGCCGCGGCCGCGTCGGACGACGCGTTGGCCTTGCCGTCGATCACGGCGTCGGCCACCGCGCGGGCGTACAACGCAACGGCCTTGGCCGAGTCGTCGTTGCCCGGGATCACGTAGTCGATGCCCTGCGGCGAGTGGTTGGTGTCGACGACGCCGATGATAGGAATGCCGAGCTTCTTGGCCTCGGCCACCGCGATCTTGTGGTACCCGACGTCGATCACGAACATCGCGTCCGGCAGCGCCACCATGTCCTGGATGCCGCCGATGTCCTTCTCGAGCTTGATCAGCTCACGGTCGAACATCAGCGCTTCCTTCTTGATCAGCGGCTCGGATCCGCCTTCGCGCGCGGCCTGCATGTCCTTGAGCTTCTTCAGCGAGCCCTTGACCGTCTTGAAGTTGGTCATCATGCCGCCGAGCCAGCGCTGGTCGACGTACGGCATGCCGCAACGCTGGGCCTCCGACGCCACCACCTCGCGCGCCTGGCGCTTGGTGCCGATCATCAGGATCGTGCCGCGCCGGCCACTGAGCTGGCGCACGAACTTCATCGCCTCGTCGAAGAGCGGCTGCGTCTTCTCGAGGTTGATGATGTGGATCTTGTTGCGGTGGCCGTAGATGTACGGGGCCATCCGCGGATTCCAGAAGCGCGTCTGGTGACCGAAATGGACACCCGCTTCCAGCATTTCTCGCATGGAGACAGACATGGGAACTCCGAAGGGTTGGGTCTAGAATCCCGGCGCAAATCAGCGCCTGGCGCACGCCGTTTCGGCCTCGAACCGGGTTGCGGTTCGCGCGGCTTCGACAGCGTGTCCGGGCGCCGACACCTTTCGGCAGCCGGGTTCGCGATTGGCCTGCCCCGCACCCGCGCGACGGAACTCGCCGCGCCTTGTCGAGACAAACCCTATGATTCTAACACGGCCTGCCGCAGACGTTGCCGATGCCGGCCCGCCGTCGCGACCGGGTCCGTGCGCGCGCGGTGCTGCGGCGCGTGCGCTGGTGCAGCATCTCGCTGCCGCCACGGGGCCCGCCTGCAGCCACGCATTCGTGCGCCTCTTCACCGACTCCGCGCGCGCGGCGGCTGACGCAATCGACCACTTGGCTGCGGCCGGCGTGCCGACCGGCCCGCTGGCCGGCCGCGTGGTCTCGATCAAGGACCTGTTCGACGTCGCCGGGCAGCCGACCACCGGTGGCTCGGCCCTGCTCGCCGGCACGCCGCCGGCGCTCGCCGACGCGTCCGCGGTGGCCCGGCTGCGCAGCGCCGGTGCGGTGCTGATCGGGCATACGCAGTGCAGCGAGTTCGCGTTCTCGGGTGTCGGCCTCAACCCCCACCACGGCACGCCGGCCAATCCGGCCACGCTGGCCCTCGAGCCCACGCCGTGCGTGCCCGGCGGCTCGACATCTGGTGGCGCGGTCAGCGTCGCCGCCGGCGCGGCCTGGGCCGCCCTCGGCTCCGACACCGGCGGCTCGATCCGCATCCCGGCGGCGTTGCAGGGCCTGGTCGGCTTCAAGAACACGCAGCGGCTGACGCCGCTGGGCGGCTGCCTGCCGCTGTCGCCCAGCCTGGACACGGTGTGCGCGATCACGCGCGATGTCGCCGACGCGGTGACGGTGCACGAAGTGCTGGCCGCACGCCGCGTCGCCCCCGATCCGCGACCATTGTCGGCGCGCCGCTTCCTGGTGCCGACGACACTGCTGCTCGACGGGCTCGACGACGCGGTCGCGTCGGCGTTCGCGCAGGCGCTGCGCCGCCTGCGCGCCGCCGGCGCCCGGATCGACGAGCAAGCCATGCCCGAGCTGGCTGAACTAGCCACGATCAACCGCGCCGGCGGATTGCCCGCAGCCGAGAGCTGGGCCCTGCACCGTGCCCGCCTGGCCAGCGACGGCGACCGCTTCGACCCGCGTGTCGCGGCACGCATCCGACGCGGCGAATCGATGTGCGCGGCCGACTACATCGACCTGCAACAGGCCCGCCGCGACTGGATCGAGCGGGTCGAACACGCCATCCGGGGATTCGACGCCGTGCTCGCACCGACGGTGCCGGTGCGCGCGCCGCCGATCGCACACCTGTTGCACGACGACACCGCGTTCTTCGACGTCAACGCCCGCCTGCTGCGCAACCCGTCGGTGGTCAACTTCCTCGACGGCTGTGCGCTGTCGCTGCCGTGCCATCGGCCGGGCGAGTGGCCGGTCGGCCTGATGGTCTTCGGCCCCGCACTGGCGGACGACCGTGTGCTGGCGATCGGACGCACGATCGAATCCTGTCTCGCCGCAATACCGGAAGGCCGAGGCTGAAGGTGGTCAGCGCAATGGCTGCCTCGGCGAACGCGATGCCGGACGGGCGCCACTGATGCGGGTGGCCGTCATCGGCGCCGGGATCATCGGCGTGTGCACCGCATACGAGCTGGCCGCCGACGGCCACGAGGTGACGGTGCTCGAGCGCGGCTCGGGCGTCGCCGGCGGCACGAGCTTCGCCAACGCCGGCGTCATCGCGCCGGGCTACGTCACGCCGTGGGCCGCGCCCGGCATGCCGG
>JBDTUO010000375.1:0-3391 GCA_040007675.1 Rubrivivax sp. | reverse complement strand
CGGCGCGCATGATCTCGTAGGTGTCGCGTGCCTTCAGCACGCCGTCCTGGTGGATCCCGCTGGCGTGCGCGAACGCATTCGCGCCGACCACCGCCTTGTTCGGCTGCACGACGAAGCCGGTGGTCTGGCTGACCATGCGCGAGGCCGGAACGATCTGCGTCGTGTCGATGCCGACGTCGAGGCCGAAGTAGTCGCGCCGGGTGCGCACCGCCATCACCACTTCCTCGAGCGAGCAGTTGCCGGCGCGCTCGCCGAGGCCGTTGATCGTGCACTCGACCTGGCGCGCGCCGCCGATCATCACGCCGGCCAGCGAGTTCGCCACCGCCATGCCGAGGTCGTTGTGGCAGTGCACCGACCACACGGCCTTGTCGGCGTTCGGCACGCGCTCGCGCAGATCGCGGATGAACTGCCCGAACAGCTCGGGCACCGCGTAGCCGACCGTGTCCGGAATGTTGATCGTTCGTGCACCCTCGCGGATCGCGGCGTCGAGCACCTGGCACAGGAAGTCGGGGTCGGAACGATAGCCGTCCTCGGGCGAGAACTCGACGTCGTCGGTCAGGTTGCGCGCGAAGCGAACGGCCAGGCGGGCTTGCTCGAGCACCTGCTCGCGCGTCATGCGCAGCTTCTTCTCCATGTGCAGCTCGCTGGTCGCGATGAAGGTGTGGATACGCGAACGCGCCGCACCCTTCAACGCGTCGGCGGCGCGGCTGATGTCGCGGTCGTTGGCGCGTGCCAGCGAGCAGACGATCGACTCGCGCACGTGCTCGGCGATCGACTTCACGGCCTCGAAGTCGCCGTTGCTGGACGCCGCGAAGCCCGCCTCGATGACGTCGACGCGCAGCCGCTCGAGCTGACGCGCGATGCGCAGCTTCTCGTCCTTGGTCATCGACGCGCCGGGGCTCTGTTCGCCGTCACGCAAGGTGGTGTCGAAAATGATGAGGGAGTCGGCCATGGCGGGGATCCTCGGGTCAGGCGTTGATGACCGCCCCGGCGTCGCGACAGGCGACGGCGCGGCCGGGTGGCGGAGCTGCAGGGGGTACGGTGGGCACGAAAGACGGGGGCATCGGAGCACTCCTGGAGAAGGTTTGCAACGCAGCCCGGTCAACCCGGAAAGACGAACGGCCCGCTGCATTGCGCTGGCGGGCCGTCGATCCGGGGGAAAACGTATTCGTGGTCGATCAGCGCGCCAGGGGCACGCCTAGTAGCAGCAACTCGCGAACCGTGATCATGGATCACAGCATAGCACGGCAGCCGACAGCTCAGCGGTGCAGACCGACCTCCTCGGGCTCCTCGGTGGAGGTCGCGATCACGCTCGTCGGCAGCCCCTTGGATTTACGCCAGGCGTACACCGCGTAGCCCGAAAGGCCATAGGCACAGAACAGCCCGAACAGCGCCTTCGGGGGATCCTGGCTGACGATCACGATGCCGAGCGCGATCGCCACGATGACGATGAAAGGAACTGTGCGCATCGCCGACACATCCTTGAAGCTGTAGAACGGCGCGTTCGTCACCATCGTGATGCCGGCGTAGAGCGTCAGCACGTAGGCCGTGACGACCAGCCAGTCGACGCGGCCGACGTTCCGAAACCCGGCATCGTCGAAGACCCAGATCATTCCCATCACCATCGCCGCTGCCGCCGGGCTCGGCAGGCCCTGGAAGAAACGCTTGTCGACCGCGCCGATGTTGGTGTTGAAGCGCGCCAGGCGCAGGGCCGCGCCGGCAATGTAGACAAAGGCCGGGATCCAGCCCGGCTTGCCGAGGTCCTTCAGTGCCCACTGGTACATGATGAGCGCCGGCGCGGCGCCGAAGCTGACCATGTCGCACAGGCTGTCCATCTGTTCGCCGAAGGCGCTCTGCGAGTGCGTCATGCGCGCGATGCGGCCGTCCAGGCTGTCCAGCACCGCGGCGACGAAGATCCCGATCGCGGCCGCCTCGAAGCGACCATTCATCGCCATGACGATCGAGTAGAAGCCGGCGAACAGTGCCGTCAGCGTGATCGCGTTGGGCAGCACGTATATGCCCTTGCGGTGCCGACGCTGCGGCACGCCTGCCGCGCCGTGCACGTCGTGCGCGTCGTCTGTCGGTCGGTGGCTGTCTTCGCTCATCGGTGCGAGCATAGCGCCTCGCACCGAGCCGCACCTCCGGGCGGGCGCGGTTGCCGTGCGCCCTCAGTTCCGGCTCTTGTCGACCAGCTTGTTGGCCTTGATCCACGGCATCATCGCGCGCAGCTTCTCGCCGACCACCTCGATCGAGTGCTCCGAGGTCAGTCGGCGGCGCGACTGCAGCGTCGGCGCGCCGGCGCGGTTCTCGAGGATGAAGTTCTTGGCGTACTCACCGGTCTGGATGTCCTCGAGCACCTTCTTCATGATGCGCTTGGTCTCGTCGGTCACGATGCGCGGCCCGGTCACGTACTCGCCGTACTCGGCGTTGTTCGAGATCGAGTAGTTCATGTTGGCGATGCCGCCCTCGTAGATGAGGTCGACGATCAGCTTGAGCTCGTGCAGGCACTCGAAGTACGCCATCTCCGGCGCGTAGCCGGCCTCGACCAGCGTCTCGTAGCCCGCCTTGATCAACTCGACCGTGCCGCCGCACAGCACGGCCTGTTCGCCGAAGAGGTCGGTTTCGGTCTCTTCGCGGAAGTTGGTCTCGATGATGCCGGCCTTGCCGCCGCCGTTCGCCGCCGCGTAGCTGAGCGCGAGGTCACGCGCCTTCCCGCTCTTGTCGGCGTGCACCGCGATCAGGTGCGGCACACCGCCGCCACGCGCGTAGGTGTCGCGCACGGTGTGGCCAGGCGCCTTGGGCGCAACCATCCAGACGTCGAGGTCGGCGCGCGGCACGACCTGGCCGTAGTGCACGTTGAAGCCGTGCGCGAACGCGAGCGAGGCTCCTTCGCGGATGTTCGGCTCGACGTCCTGCGCATAGACCGCCGCGATCTGCTCGTCGGGCAGCAGGATCATCACGACGTCGGCACCCTTGACGGCTGCGCCGACCTCCGCAACCGTCAAGCCGGCGCGTTCGGCCTTGGCCCAGCTCGGGCCGCTGCGTCGCAGTCCGACCGTGACCTTGACGCCGCTGTCGTTGAGGTTCTGCGCGTGCGCGTGACCCTGCGAACCGTAACCGATGATCGTGACCTGCTTGCCCTTGATCAGGCTCAGGTCGGCATCCTTGTCGTAGTAGACCTTCATGCTTCTCTCCGTTGAAATGATGCGGACCCGCAGGGCCCGCGTGCTCAGATTCTGAGAATCCGCTCGCCGCGACCGATGCCGCTGCTGCCGGTACGCACCGTCTCCAGGATCGCGGCCCGATCGACCGCGCCGATGAACGCGTCGAGCTTGGCGGCGTCGCCGGTCAGCTCGATCGTGTAGCTCTTCTCGGTGACGTCGATGATGCG
>JBDTUO010000374.1:0-3401 GCA_040007675.1 Rubrivivax sp. | reverse complement strand
TTGACCTGATGCGCTTTCCGCGCGGCCACCGACGCTTGACCCCTCACGCAGCAGAACGTCCAACAGCGGGCGTCGACCACCGTGGCCGCCAGTGAGCTCGAATGCTTAGCCGGCGGTCTGAAAGCACCTCATGTGCCGCATCCTCGTCGCCGTCACTGCCCTCACCGTCGCGGCCTCAGTTTCAGCATCTGCTCAAGAGTCACCACTCGAGCAACTTGCCTGGCTTTCGGGATGTTGGGCCGCCGCGTCGGGCGAGGCGGGCTCTGGGGAACACTGGCTGCCTTTGGCGGGTGGCACCCTGCTCGGGATTGGAAGGACGGTCAGACACGGCAAGACTGTCGAGCACGAGTTTCTCCAGATTCGGGTGAATGCAGAAGGGAAAGTGGTGTATATCGCCCAGCCTTCGGGCCAGAAGGAGGCAAGCTTCGTCGCTTCGAGCATTGGGGACCGCGCGGTCACGTTCGAGAATCTGCAGCATGAGTTTCCACAACGCATCATCTATCGGGCACTGCCGGACCATCGGCTGGCGGCACGAATCGAAGGTGTTCGCGGCGGCAGCTTGCGCGGAATCGACTATCCAATGAAGCGAGTTCAATGTGAGACAGCTGAGAGCAGCACGCCGAGCAAGTGACGCCGACGCCATGTATCTTTCCGACGACCGGAGGGGCGAAGGGAAATGCGGAGTCTCCTTCGTGCCGCGGCTCCGGCCAACCACAGGTTGAGTGCAGCAGGAGCATCTCCGCGAGACCCCCATGCCCCTGCTCGGCACCGCCGCCATGCTGTTGTCGTTCGACGTGGACGACGACGCGATCGAGGAACACGACCGCTGGCACACGCAGGAGCACCTGCCGGAGCGGTTGTCGATCCCGGGTTTTCGCCGCGGTACCCGTTGGGTGGGCAGCACGAGCGGCGCACCGCGCTACCTGGTGCTGTACGAGGTCGAGAGCCTGGCCACGCTCGGGTCGGCGGCCTACCTCGATCGCCTGAACCACCCGACGGCGTGGACCACCGCGCTGATGCCGCGCTACCGGGGCATGACCCGCGGCCTGTGCACGGTGCTGGGGAGTTTCGGTTTCGGGCAGGGCAGCGCGGCGGCGCTGATCCGTTTCTCGGTCGCGTTCGCGCCGGGCATCGCGCCGACTGTCGCGGAGCCGCACCGATGGCTGCTGGAAGAGGCGCTGCCGACCCTGCCGCGGCGCGCCGGACTCGGCAGCGCCCACCTGCTGCAAGGCGCGCAGCCGGCGGCGATGACGAACGAGCAGCGCATCCGGGGCGGCGCGGACCGCGGTGTTGAATCGGCGCTCATCGTCACCGGCTACGATGAGGCGGCGGTAGCGGCCTGTGCGCAGGCGCTGTGTGCCACTGGCGGCTTGCCCGCGTACGGCGCCGGCGCGGTGTCGAGCGCCACCTACCGCTGGAGCTATTCGCTGAGCAGCGCCGAACTCGGCGGCGGCGCCTGACGCGCGTCGCCACAGACGCGGGAGAGCCACCGATGCCGATGCATGGCGGACCGCCTGTGGCGTCGGCTGAATTGCCACGTAGCCGTTGCGGGAATCCGCGGGACTATGCGCCTAAGGCGCATATTCGTCGCCATGCTCACGGTCGCCGAGCCCCTGCTCTTTCAGAAGCAGTGGCCAGCGTACTGGAGATCCGTCGTGCCCTCGAAGACTAAGCCTCTTTCCCGCAAGGACCTTTCCAGGTTCGAATCCGCCCGCGACCTTGGCGCCGAAGTTCTGCAGTCCATCCGCGAAATGAAGGCTGGCAAGGTTCGACTGTCGTTCAGCCCGGCCATTGACGCGCGGGAGAAGACGGGCCTGTCCCAAACCCAGTTTGCCGCGCTGCTGGGTGTTTCCGTACGAACGCTTCAAGGTTGGGAGCAAGGCCGCAAGCAGCCGAGCGGAGCAGCGCGCACGCTGCTGACGATTGCGCGCACCAATCCGAAGGCATTGCTCGCGGTAGCGGGCAAGTAGCGCAACGAGGTCGACGGGCTTCACATGAAACAGAAGCTGCCCACCCAGCAGTAGAGCAATCGATGCGTGCTGCGAACGCCCTGATCGACGTCTACTGCCAGGCCTGGAGCGACCCCAGCCCGGACCAGCGCGCGCGGCACCTGGGCGCCGTGTGGTCGCCCGGTGCCAGCTACACGGACCCGACCATTCACGCCGAGGGTGCGCCGGCGCTGCTCGATCACATCACGAAGGTGCTCGCCAAGCGTCCGGGATCCAGGGTGGTCCGCACCAGCCGCGTGGACCAGCACCACGGCGTGGCGCGCTTCGCTTGGCGCGCGATCGATGCGGACGGGCGCGAACTGCCGGAAGGCACAGACATCGCGTTCCTGTCCGCCGACGGCGCCCGCATCGAGCGGATCATCGGCTTCTTCGGCCCGGTGCCGCGAGACGAAAACGCGTGAGGGCCAGCAAAACCACTGTGACCAAGAAGCCGGAACCGAAACGCCTGTCGGGGGGCAACCCGCAGATCGGCAAGGCCGCTGGGGACGCCCCGGTGCACGCCTATATCGCGGCGCTGCCGGACGCCTGGAAACGCGCGCTCGCGCGCCGCGTCGACGCGCTGGTCGTGCGCAGCATGCCGCAGGTGCGCAAGGCCGTGAAGTGGAACTCGCCGTTCTACGGCATCGAGGGCCAGGGCTGGTTCCTCGGCCTGCATGCGTTCACGCACAGCATCAAGCTGACCTTCTTTCGCGGCACGCTGCTGCGGCCCGTGCCACCCGGCGGCACCGGCAAGGAGGCGCGCTGGATCGACGTCCATGACGACGCTGGCGACCTCGACGAGGCGCAGCTGGTGGCGTGGCTGGCGCAGGCGGCGACGCTGCCCGGCTGGCTGACGTCGGACATCCGCGGGCCGTAGGCATTCATCCAACCCTCATGGCGAGGTCACATGGCGACGACAAAATCGGGGGGCAGGAAGTCGCCTAGCAAGGCGAGCGACGATGAGTCCGCATCGCGCCTGATCGACACCCGGATCGCGCAACTGGCCGACTGGCGGGGCAAGATGATGGCGCAAGTGCGTGCGCTCATCCTGCAGGCGGAGCCGGGCTTGATCGTCGAGCAGTGGAAGTGGGGCGGGCCGGTGTGGTCGTCGCCCGACGGGCTGATCTGCACCGGCGAGAGCTACCAACGCGCCGTGAAGCTGACCTTTGCCAACGGCGCCGCGCTCGCGGACCCGGCCGGGCTGTTCAACGCCAGCCTGGCCGGCAACACGCGGCGCGCGATCGACCTGCACGAGGGCGACGTGATCGATGACGCCGCCTTCAAGGCGCTGATCCGCGCTGCGGCCGCGCTGAACCGGGCCCAGGTCAGGTAGCAGCGGGGTCGCGAGGGCGAAGCGACGGCGCGGGCGCGCCGAACTCGAGCCCTTCGACGACTGGGCCATCGACGACTGGG
>JBDTUO010000373.1:0-3403 GCA_040007675.1 Rubrivivax sp. | reverse complement strand
GCGGCGTCGCTGCTGTTCCTGCGCGACGGCGACGCCGGCCTCGAGGTGCTGATGCTGCGTCGCGCCGAACGCCACGACGACCTGCGCAGCGGCGCCTGCGTGTTCCCGGGCGGCGTGCTCGACCCGGCGGACCGCGACGCGCACCGCGTCGTGATCGGCGCCGACGACGGTGGCACGAGCGGGCAACTCGGCCTCACCGACGGCGGCCTGGACTACCTGGTGGCCGCCGTGCGCGAGTCCTTCGAGGAGGTCGGCCTGCTGCTCGTCTGTGGCCCCGACGGTGGCGCGGTCGACCTGACGCCGCACGCCGACGCGCTGGCGCACTGGCGACGCCGCCTGCAGCAGGGCCAGGGTTCGATGGCGGCGCTGTGCGACGCACTGGGTCTGCGCCTTGACCTGCGCGGGCTGCACTACCTCAGCCACTGGCTGACCCCGCCCGGCCTGCCGAAGCGGTTCGACACGCGTTTCTTCACCGTGCTCGTGCCGCCCGAACAACATGCCGAGGCGGACCGGGGCGAGGCCATCGAGCTGATGTGGATCACGCCGGCCGCGGCGCTGGATCCCGCGCGGGGGCTGGTGCTGCTCCCGGTCACACGGCGCACGCTGCAGGAGCTGCAGCGCCATGCCGATGCGGCAGCCGCGCACGCCGCCGCCGGGCAGGTGCGCGTGGTGCCGCTGACGATGCCGCGCCGCGCGCGAGGTGGAGGGGGTGACAAGAGCCCCCGCATCGTGCTGCCCGACGAACCGGCGTACGCCGAGCTCGCCCGGCTCGACCCCGACGGCACGCGCCCGGCGGCGTGCGAGATCGTGCCGGGCGTCGCGGTGCGGCTGTCGCCGCGCATCGTGCGGGTCACGGCGCCGAACCCCGGCGTGATGACCGGCCCGGGCACGAACAGCTACCTCGTCGGCGACCCGGACCCGGCGCAGGGCGGCTGGACCCTGATCGACCCCGGCCCGGACGACGCCGCGCACCGCGCGGCGCTGCTCGCCGCCGCCGGTGCGCGGCCTGTCGTGCAGATCCTCACCACCCACACCCACAAGGACCATTCGCCTGGTGCGGCCGCGCTGCAGGCCGCCACCGGTGCGCGGGTGCTCGGGCGGCGCGCGCCGCCGCATCCGGGTCAGGACCATGGCTTCGCGCCGGACCACGAGCCGGCCGACGGCGATCGACTGGTGCTCGGCCCGGCGACGACGCTGCGCGCGATCCACACGCCGGGCCATGCGTCCAACCACCTGTGCTGGCTGCTCGAGCAGGAGCGGCTGCTGTTCACCGGCGACCAGGTGATGCAGGGTTCTACCGTCGTCATCAACCCGCCGGACGGCGACATGGCGGCGTATCTGCGCGCGCTCGAAAGCCTGCTCGACGAGGATCTGGAGTGGTTCGCACCCGGGCACGGTTTTCTCATCGCCACACCGCACGCGGTGTTGCGGGCGCTGATCGCCCACCGGCTGCGGCGCGAGACGAAGGTGCTGGCGGCACTGGCGAGCCACGGGCCGGGCGATCTCGCGGCGCTCGTGCGCGTGGTCTACGACGAGGTGCCGACGGCGCTGCACCCGGTGGCGCAACGCTCGCTGCTGGCGCACCTGTTGAAGCTCCGGCACGACGGGCGCGCCGTCGAGCGCGACGAGGGCGTCTGGACAGCGGCTTGACCTGATGCCCGGGCCGCGGAACACTGTCGTGATGGAATCGACTCGACCCGCCCCGGAACCGGCGCCGCTGCCCCGGCGTGTGCAGGCACTGCAGGACGCGCTCGAGGCGCACGGTTTTGCCGTGAGTGCCGGCGTCGCGGCGCTGGACCACGCGGCACAGGAAGAATGGGTGCCACGCAACGGCGCGCGGGTCGTCGCGCGCGCGTGGGTCGATCCCGACTTCCGGTCGCGCCTGCTCGCCGACGGGCGCGCCGCCGTGGTCGGCATGGGCCTGCCGATGCCGCCGCACCACCGGCACCTGGTGGTGCTCGAGAACACGCCCGCGGTACACAACGTCATCTGCTGCACGCTGTGCTCGTGTACCGCGTTCACGCTGATCGGGCTGCCGCCCGACTGGTACAAGGACCTCGACTACCGCGCCCGCATCGTGCGGCAGGCGCGCACCGTGCTGGCCGAGATGGGGCTGGCCTTGCCGCCGGCGGTCGAGGTGCGGGTCTGGGACACGACTGCCGACACGCGCTACCTGGTGCTGCCGATGCGCCCGCCGCACACCGCGGGCTGGACCGAGGAGCAGTTGGTCGACGTCGTCACGCGGGACGCGCTGATCGGCGTCGCGCGGTCCTGATCCCGCGCGCCGAACCCGAACGCCATGGACGGCATGCACGACCTCGGTGGACGCCAGGGTTTCGGCCCGGTGCGTCACCGTGCCGACGCGCCGTCGTTCCACGCGACGTGGGAGCTGCGTGCCAACTCGCTCTATGCGTTTGCGGTGCGCGCCGGCGTGTTCAACATGGACGAGTACCGGCACGCGATCGAGCGCATGGACCCCCGCCACTACGTCGGCGCCAGCTATTACGAGCGCTCGCTGACCAGCCTGGCGACGCTGTGCGTCGAGAAGGGCGTGTTCACGCGCGAGGAACTCGAGCGCCGGGCCGGCGGCGTGGTGCCGCTGGCCGGGCCGTCGGCGCCGGGCCGCAGCAACGTGGCGGCGCGTGAGCGCTTCGCGCCGGGCGACCGCGTGCGCGTGCGCGCCGATGCCGTGCCGGGCCACGTGCGGCTGCCCGGTTATGTGCGCGGGCAGGTCGGCGTCGTCGTGTCGGAGTCGCCGGCCTATCCGTTTCCGGATGCCCATGCGCACGGCGTCGCGGCCGAGGACGAGCCGACCTACGACGTGCAGTTCTCGGCGCAGGCACTGTGGCCGGGTTCGGCCGACGATGCGCTGGTGCACGTCGGCGTGTTCCAGAGCTACCTCGAGCGCGTGCGCGGCTGAGGGCCGCGGCCGCGGCCCCGTCAGCCGATCAGCCGGTCAGCCGGTCAGCCGGTCAGCCGGCGTCCTGCCAGCGGCCGTCGATCAGCTGCTGGTGCGGCCGGAACTGCGCCTTGTAGGCCATCTTGGGGCTGTCGGCGATCCAGTAGCCCAGGTACAGGTGCGGCAGCTCGAGCTGTCGCGTCTGCTCGATCTGCCACAACACGCTGTAGGTGCCGTAGCTCGCGCCCTCGTCGGTCTCGTAGTACGTGTAGACGGCGGAGATGCCGTCGTTGAGCACGTCGACGATGGACACCATCTTCAGCTCACCCGGGCGGCCGTCGGCGGTCGGCGTGCGGAACTCGACCAGCCGCGAGTTGACGCGGCTCTGCAGCAGGAACTGCGTGTACTGGTCGACGCTGTCGTGGTCCATGCCGCCGCCGGCGTGGCGCCCGGCCTGGTAGCGCAGGTAGAGCTGGTAGTGCTCGGGCACGAAGCACAGCCGCA
>JBDTUO010000372.1:0-3420 GCA_040007675.1 Rubrivivax sp. | reverse complement strand
TCCGGCGGGATGTACAGGTCGTGCGGCAGCGTGAACAGCGGCTCGCCGTACAGGCGCGCGACGGCCACCTGGTCGACCGTCTCCGACAGCGGCGCGGGCGCCCTGCGTTCGTTCACAGCCCGGTCAGACGTCGGACTGGTAGACGTAGGCCTTCTGCGGCACGTGCGCGGCGCGCCACTCGGCCTGGGCCTGGCGGTCGATCGGCTTGTCCCACAGCAGGGCGCGGCCGGCGCGCTGCTCCGCCTCGAGGGTCGGCTTGCGCGCCTTCATCTCGTCGATGAACTGCGTCACGTCGGAGGTGTAGGGCTTCCAGAACAGTGGCATGGTGGGGTCGGCAGGGCAGAATCGGCGGGACGCGGCATTTTAGCCGCGCAGACCCGGTTGCCGATGTCATCGATCGCCCCCGGCCCCGGCTTCGCTCCCGGGCGCGAGACGGAACTCAAGTTCCAGGTCCCACCGGCGCGGCGGGCCGCCGTGGAGCGTGCCGTCGGGACCGTGACCGCAGAGCAGCACACGCTGCGCGCACGCTATTTCGACACCGCCGACGGGCGTCTGGCGGCCGCCGGCCTGGCCTGGCGCCTGCGGCAGCAGGGCGATCGCTGGCGGCAGACGCTGAAAGCGCGCGGCGACGGCGTGTGGCAGCGCCTCGAGCACGAGGTGCTGCTACCGGCCGACGCCGGCGATCCGCCGCCGATCGACCCGGCGCGTCACGACGGTACCGAGCTGGGACGCCAGCTGCGCCGGGCACTCGCCGGCGCCGGCCCGCTCGAGTTGCGCCACGCGAGCGAGATCGTGCGCCTCACGCGCGTGCTGCGAAGCGCCGGTGGGCGGGTTGAGGTGGCGCTCGACGTCGGTACGCTGGAGGTCGGGCCACGCCGCAGCGAGCTCGTCGAACTCGAATTCGAATGGCTGGGCGGTGCGGCGGGGACGTCTTCGGCCGCCATGCTGGCGCTGGCGGCGCGCTGGGTCGACCGCTTCGGTCTGTGGCTCGATCCGGCGACCAAGGCGGCCCGCGCGGGCTGGCTCGCCGACGGCCTTGCCGCGCCGCCGGTGGTGCTGGCGGTGCCGACGCCGGTCGCCGCCGACCTGTCGCTCGCCAAAGCGCGGGCGGTGATGATCGGCGCCACGCTCGCGCACGCGCTGCCGAACGCCGCCGCCCTTGCAGGCGGTGACGGCACTGCCGGGCACGTGCACCAACTGCGCGTCGCACTGCGGCGATTGCGCGGCGTGCTGCACGCGTTCGGTCCGCCCGACGCTGCGCGCGACGCCGCGCTGCGCGCGCTGTTCGCCGCGCTCGGCGCGGCGCGCGACGCCGACGTCGGCCGCGCGACACTGGCGTCCGCCCGCGCGGCGGCCACGGCGGCCGGTGTCATCGTGCCGCCGCCACCGAAAACCGCCGCCCCGGCCGGCGAGACCGGCGCGCTGCCAGCATTGCTGGCGGCGCCGGCGAGCACACGGCTGTGGCTCGATCTGCTGCGGTTGACGATCGAGGCGCCGGCCGCGCCGGACCCTGCTGCTGCGGCCCGCGCGGTCGATGCGGCCGAACCTCCGATCGATCCGGCGCACACCTGGGCGGCCGTCGCAGGGCCGCTGCTGGCCCGCTGGCGCCGCCGGGCGCGCCGTGACGCCAGGGCCTGGCCGACACTGGACACGGCCGGCCGCCATCGGTTGCGGCGGCGCCTCAAGCGCGTGCGTTACCTGCTCGAGTTCAGCACCCTGCTGTGGTCGGCGAAGGCGCTGCGGCAGGACCTCAGGGCCCTCGAGGCGCTCCAGGAGCGCCTCGGTGAATGGCACGATGCGGTGCTCGCGCAGGCGACGCTGGCCCCGGTGGTGTCCGCCGACCCGGCGGCCGCATTCGTGGCCGGTTGGCTGGCCCGCGAGACCGTCGCCATCGAGCGCCGCTGCGCCAAGGCGGCCGCCCGCTGGGCCGGCGTCAAGCCGCCGGCGCTGCGGACGTCGGTGGCGGCGCGTCTGCGGCAGCATCGTCGAACGCCGCGCTGACGGTCGGCACGATCTGGTCGACACCGAGCATGTCCTCGAAGCCGCTGCGGCGGATCAACGACAGCGGCTGCTCATTGACGTGCGCCAGCACGAGCGCGACGCCGCGCTTGGTCAAGGCCCGGTGCAACTGCTGCAGCGCGTCGAGCCCCGAGGTATCGAGCAGCACCAGGCGGTGCATCTCGAGCACGACGGCGCGCGTGCCTTCGGGCACCTGCGCCGACAGCGATTCGACCTTGCCGACGGCGCCGAAGAACAGCGAGCCGTAGAGCTCGAACACGACGACGCCGTCCGGCAGGCCCGCGGTCGGTGTGCGCTCGACGCGGAACAGCGTGCCCATGCGCCAGATGAAGAACACGCAGGCCAGCACCAGACCGAGTTGCACGGCCACGGTGAGGTCGAAGATCACCGTCGTCGAGAAGGTGCCGAGCAGGATGATGCGGTAGTTCACGCTGAAGCGGCGCAGGCGCGCGAACTCGCGCCACTCGCCCATGTTCCAGGCGACGAAGAGCAGGATGCCGGCCAGCGCCGCGAGCGGGACGTTCATCGCCAGCGGGGCCGCGACGAGCACGATCGCGAGCAGTGTCAGCGCGTGCACGATGCCGGCCACCGGTGTGCGGGCGCCGGCGCGCAAGTTGGTGATCGTGCGCGCGATCGTGCCAGTGGCGGGGATGCCGCCGAAGAACGGCGCCACGAAGTTCGCCACGCCCTGCGCCATCAGTTCCTGGTTCGGGTCGTGGCGCAGGTGGTCGCTCGCCTGGTCGGCCACGCGGGCGCACAACAGGGACTCGATCGCACCCAGCAGCGCGATCGTCAGCGTCGGCGCGACCAGCAGCTTCGCGGTCGCCCAGGTGAAGGCCGGCAACGCGAACGACGGCAATGCCTGCGGAATGCCGCCGAAGCGGCTGCCTATGGTCTCGACCGGCAACTGCAGCCAGGTCGTCGCGACCGTGGCGGCAACCAGCGCGACGACGGTGCCGGGCACGTAGGCACCGATGCGCCGTGTGTGGGCGACCATGCCACTCGCCGCGGTCGGCCGGTGCGCCGACCGCGGCCACAACAGGACGATCGCGAGGCTGCCGGACGACAGCGCCACCGCCGCCGGGTTGACGGTGTGCGCATGCGCCGCGAGCGTGCCGATGAGCGAGAAGAAGTCGGCCGGCAGGCGGGGCGTCTGGAGGCCGAAGAAGTCCTTCAACTGCGACAGGCCGATCAGCACCGCGATACCGTTCGTGAAGCCGATGACGATAGACACCGGCACGTAGCGCACCAGCGCGCCGAGCTTGAACAGTCCCATCGCAAACAGCAGCAGCCCGGCGAGCGAGGTCGCGATCAGCAGGTTCGCGAGCCCGAAGCGTTCGACGATCCCGTAGACGATGACGATGAAGGCGCCGGCCGGGCCGCCGATCTGCACGCTCGAGC
>JBDTUO010000371.1:0-3436 GCA_040007675.1 Rubrivivax sp. | reverse complement strand
TTGCTCATCATGTCGGCGCCGGTCTCGCGCATCGTCTTGATGACCTGGTCGAGGCTGACGTGGTGCGTGCCGTCGCCGCGCAGCGCCATGCGCGCGGCGTTGATGGCCTTGACCGACGCGATCGCGTTGCGCTCTATGCAGGGGATCTGCACCAGCCCGCCGACCGGGTCGCAGGTCAGCCCGAGGTGGTGCTCCATGCCGATCTCGGCTGCGTTCTCGGCCTGCGCCGGCGTGCCGCCGAGTACCGCGCACAGCGCGCCCGCCGCCATCGAACACGCGACACCGACCTCGCCCTGGCAGCCGACCTCGGCACCGGACAGGCTCGCGTTTTCCTTGTAGAGCAGACCGATCGCGGCGGCGGTGAGCAGGAACTCGATGACGCCGCTGTCGGTGCTGCCAGGCACGAAGCGGCGGTAGTAGTGCAGCACGGCGGGCACGATGCCGGCCGCCCCGTTGGTCGGTGCGGTGACGACACGGCCTCCGGCCGCGTTCTCCTCGTTGACCGCGAGCGCGTACAGGTTGACCCAGTCGAGCACCTGCAGCGGATCCCCCGGCCCGCCGATGAGGTGGACCTTCGCCCCGTCCGTGGCCGCTTCCGGGTCGTCGCGCAGCGCGGCGTGCAACGCCGGCGCGCGCCGCCGCACGCGGTAGCCCCCGGGCAGCGTGCCGCTGGTCGCGCAGCCGCGCACGACACAGTCCTGCATCACCTGCCAGAGTCGCAGCAGCCCGGCATCGATCTCGGCGTCGCTGCGCCAGTGGCGCTCGTTGCGGCGCATCACCTCGGCGATGCTGCAGTCGAGCGCGGTGGTCAGGCGCAGCAGGTCGGCGCCGCTGTGGAACGGGTGCGGCAGCAGCGTGGTGTCCGGCGCGACCACCTTCTGCCGTGAGCCGTCGGCCACCACCTCGTCGCTGACGACGAAGCCGCCGCCGACCGAGTAGTACAGCCGCTCGACGAGTACGCTGCCGTCAGCGTCGAAGGCGCTGAAGCGCATGCCGTTGGTGTGGAACGGCAGCGTCTCGCGGCGATGGAAGCGCAGGTCGCGCCGCTCGTCGAAAGGGATAGCCGCGCGGCCGGGCAGCGTGATCGTGCCGTCGCGCCGGATCGCCTCCAGCAGCGCCGGCACGGCGTCGACGTTCACGGTATCCGGCTCGTGGCCGGTCAAGCCGAGCAGCACCGCCTTGTCGCTGCCGTGCCCCTTGCCGGTGGCGCCGAGCGAGCCGTAGAGCTGGACCGCGATGCGGGTCGTCGCCGCCACCGGGTCATCGTGCGCCAGGCGCTGCGCGAACAGGCGCGCGGCGCGCATCGGACCCACGGTGTGCGAACTGCTCGGCCCGATGCCGACCTTGAAGAGATCGAAGGTGCTGACGGCCATGGCGTGAAGGCGACGCGCGGCGTTCAGTCTGCGTCGTCCGCCACCGCCACCGGCAGGCAGCTGCAGAACAGGTGGCGGTCCCCGTGCACGTTGTCGATGCGGCCGACCGGGCTCCAGTACTTGCGTGCCTTCAGCGCTGGCAGCGGGTAGGCTGCCTGCTCGCGCGTGTACGGGTGGTGCCAGTCGTCGGCGAGCAGGGACGCGGCGGTGTGGGGCGCGTGCTTGAGCGGGTTGTCCTCACGCGGCCAGCTACCGGCCTCGACGCGCCGGATCTCCCCGCGGATCGCGATCATCGCGTCGCAGAAGCGGTCGAGCTCGGGCAGCGACTCGCTCTCGGTCGGCTCGACCATCAGCGTGCCGGGCACCGGGAAGCTCAGCGTCGGCGCGTGGAAGCCGTAGTCGATCAACCGCTTGGCGACGTCCTCGGCGCTGACGCCGCTCGACTCCTTCAGCGGCCGCAGATCGAGGATGCACTCGTGCGCAACGCCGCCGCCGGCGATGCCGGCCGCATGGCTGCTGAAGTGGATGTCGTAGTGCGGGGCCAGACGCGCAGCAACGTAGTTGGCCGACAGGATCGCGACCTCGGTGGCCGCGGTGAGGCCGGCCGCGCCCATCATGCGCACGTACATCCAGCTGATCGGCAGCACCGCGGCGTTGCCGAGCGGCGCCGCCGACACCGCACCGACCGGCGACTCCACGCCGGTGGCGCTGCGGTGGCCGGGCAGGTAGGGCACGAGGTCCTCGGCGACGCACACCGGGCCGACGCCAGGGCCACCGCCGCCGTGCGGGATGCAGAAGGTCTTGTGCAGGTTCAGGTGGCTGACGTCGCCGCCGAAGGCGCCCGGCGCAGCCACGCCGACGAGCGCGTTCATGTTGGCGCCATCGACGTAGACCCGGCCGCCGTGGCGGTGCACCAGCGCACACAGCTCGCGCACGTTGCGGTCGAACACGCCGTAGGTGCTCGGGTAGGTGATCATGATCGCCGCGAGTTCGGCCGCGTGGCGCTGGCACTTGGCCTGCAGGTCGGCCATGTCGATGTTGCCGAGGGCGTCGCACCTCACGCCGACCACCCTCATGCCGACCATCTGCGCGCTCGCGGGGTTCGTGCCGTGCGCCGATTCCGGAATCAGGCAGACGGTGCGCCCGGCGTCCCCGCGCGCGCGGTGCCAGGCGCGGATCGCGAGCAGCCCGGCGTATTCGCCCTGCGAGCCGGCGTTGGGCTGCAGGCTGACGCCGGCATAGCCCGTGGCGTCGGCGAGCCAGGCGCACAGCTGGGCGTCGAGCGCCGCGTAGCCCGCCAGCTGATCGACGGGCGCAAACGGATGCACCTGCGCGAATTCGGGCCAGGTGATCGGGATCATCTCGCTGGTGGCGTTCAGCTTCATCGTGCACGAGCCGAGCGGGATCATCGTGCGGTCGAGCGCGAGGTCCTTGTCGGACAGCTGGCGCAGGTAGCGCAGCATCTCGGTCTCGCTGTGGTGCGTGTTGAACACCGGGTGCGTCAGGAAGGCGCTGGTGCGGCGCAGCGCGTCGGGGATCAGCGGCTCGACGCCCTTGGCGTGCTCGTCCACCCGCGGCAGCGCCTGGCCGGGTGCCGCGAACCACGACCACAGCGCGCTCAGGTCCTCGCGCGTCGTCGTCTCGTCGAGCGTGATGCCGACGTGGTCGGCGTCGACGCGGCGCAGGTTGGCGCCGCCGTCGCGCGCGCGTGCGAGCACGGCCTCGGTGGCGGCGCCCGTGGCGACGGTCAAGGTGTCGAACGCATGTTCGGCGACCGGGGGGCGGCCGAGCGCGCGCAGCCCGTGGGCCAGCACCGCGGTGAACGCGGCGACGCGCTGCGCGATGCGGCGCAGCCCTTGCGGGCCGTGGTGCACCGCGTACATGCTGGCGACGACGGCCGGCAGCACCTGCGCGGTACAGATGTTCGAGGTCGCCTTCTCGCGCCGGATGTGCTGCTCGCGCGTCTGCAGCGCGAGCCGGTACGCCGGTGCGCCGTCGGCATCGACGCTGACGCCGACGAGACGGCCCGGCATCGAGCGCTTGAACTCGTCGCGGGTCGCGAG
>JBDTUO010000370.1:0-3456 GCA_040007675.1 Rubrivivax sp. | reverse complement strand
TTCGTGCTGGCCGGCGAGATCCTGTCGCGCGGCGGCGTGGGCCTGCGCATCGTCAGCTTTGCCACCAAGCTGCTCGGCTTCCTGCCCGGCGGCCTGGGCATCAGCACCGTCGCCTCCAGCCTGATCTTCGGCGGTGTCTCCGGCTCGGCGATTGCCGATACCGCGGCCATCGGCTCGGTGATGACGCCGGCCATGATCCGCAAGGGCTACAGCCGGCCCTTCGCCGGCGCGCTGATGTCGACCGCCGGCACGCTGGCGATCGTGATGCCGCCGTCGATCCCGATGCTGGTGTACGCCTTCGTCTCGGGCTCGTCGGTGCGCGACCTGTTCCTCGCCGGCGTGGTGCCGGCTTTCGTGTTCGCGCTCGGCCTGAGCCTGGTGTGCGTGTGGCACGGCAAGCGCACCGGTTGCGACAACGGCGAGACCCGAGCGTCCAGGGCCGAGTTGTGGGCGGCGTTCGTGTCGGCCTTCCCGGCGTTGCTGATGCCGGTGATCATCCTCGGTGGCATCTGGACAGGCTTCTTCACGCCCACCGAAGCCGCGGCGGTGGCGGCGGCCTACGGCCTGTTCGTGTCGATGGTGGTCTACCGGGATCTGAAGCCGCGCGACCTGCCGGCGCTGATCCTCAAGGCCTTCACGACGAGCGCGGTCGTGATGGTGGTGATCGGCGCCACATCTTGTCTGGCATGGCTGATCACCGTGGAGCAGGTGCCGGCGCAGATCGCCGAGCTGGTGAAGCACTACGCGACCTCGCCATGGACCTTCCTGCTGCTGGTCAACATCGCGATGCTGCTGCTGGGTTGCTTCATCGAGCCGGTGCCGGCGCTGATCCTGGCTGCGCCGCTGCTGGTGCCGCTGTCGGCGGCGTTCAAGATCGACCCGGTGCACCTGGGCCTGATCATGACCTGCAACCTGGCGATCGGCCTGTACACGCCGCCGGTGGGTGGCACGCTGATGGTCGGCGCGCGGTTGGCCGGCGTCGGTATGGTCTCGGTCGTGCGGGCGCTGTTGCCGATGATGGCGATCAGCGTCGCGATCCTGCTGGTCATCACCTACGTGCCCTCGATCGGCATGGCGCTGGTGCATGCCGCCCGTTGAACCCCGAGAACCCACCCATGCAAGCCCTGGTCGTCGAATTCCGCATCAAGCCCGAGTTCATCGAGGCCTTCGCCGAGGCCATCACCGACAACGCACGCGCGTCGCGCGAGACCGAGCCCGGCTGCCGGCAGTTCGACGTCTGCCGCGACCCGGGCGACCCGGCGCTGTTCTTTCTCTACGAGCTGTACGACGACGCTGCGGCGATCGACGCGCACCTGCAATCCGCCCATTTCCAGCACATGAACGTGAGCAGCGCGAGCTGGGTCGAGCGCAAGACCGTCGCGCGCTACCGCCGCGTTGCGCCCCAGGCCCTTTCCGTAGAGTGAACAGGCCCTGAGCCATGACCCTCGAGCTCGGCTGCATCGCCGACGATTTCACCGGCGGCACCGACCTTGCCAACAACCTGGTGCGTGCCGGCATGCGCACGGTTCAGGTCATCGGCGTGCCGGACGGCCCGCTGCCGGACGACGCCGACGCCGTCGTGGTGGCGTTGAAGTCGCGCACTGCGCCGGTCGATCAGGCCGTGGCGGAGTCGCTCGCGGCGGCGTGCTGGCTGCGGCAGCACGCCGCCGTGCCGATCTACTTCAAGGTCTGTTCGACCTTCGACTCGTCACCCCGCGGCAACATCGGCCCGGTCGCCGAGGCACTGATCGACGCGCTCGATGCGCCCTTCGTCGCCGTCACGCCGGCCTTCCCGGAAAACGGCCGCACGGTCTTCAAGGGCCACCTCTTCGTCGGCGACGTGCTGCTGTCCGACAGCCCGATGCGTCACCACCCGTTGACGCCGATGACCGACGCCAACCTCGTGCGGGTGCTGCAGGCCCAGCTCGACCCGGCACGCGGGCGCCGGGTCGGGCTGATCGACTACCGCTGCGTCGCCGCCGGAACCGCAGCGATCCGCGCGCGCATCGCCGCGTTGCAGGCCGAAGGCGTCGGGCTGGCGATCGTCGATGCGCTCAACGACGACGACCTGCGTTCGCTGGCACGCGCCGTCGCGACGCAGTCGCTGGTGGTCGCCGGCTCCGGGCTGGCGATCGGCATTCCGGCCTGGCACGGCCTGGCGCCGAATCCAGCCGCCGCGACGCTGCCCGCGCCGCGCGGCACCCGCGCGGTGGTCTCGGGCAGCTGTTCGGCGGCGACGAACGCCCAGGTCGCGGACTTCATCGCTGCCGGCGGTGCGGCCTTCGCGATCGACCCGCTGCGGCTGGCGGCCGGGCAGGACGTCGTGCGCGAGGCGCTCGCCTGGGCCCGGCCACGGCTGGACGGCGGCGTCGTGCTGCTGCACGCGACCGCGGAGGCCGCCGCGGTGCGCGTGGTGCAGCAGCGGCTCGGTGCCGAACAGGCCGGAGCGCTGGTCGAGCAGGCGCTGGCGCGCATCGCGCTCGGGCTGGTCGACGCGGGGGTCGGCCAGCTGATCGTCGCCGGCGGCGAGACCTCGGGCGCCTGTGTGCAGGCGCTCGGCATCCACCAGCTGCGCATCGGCCCGCAGATCGACCCCGGCGTGCCCTGGTGCCACGCGCCGGCTCGGGGCCTGCACCTGGCGCTGAAGTCGGGCAACTTCGGTGGCAACGACTTCTTCACGCGTGCCTTCGAGACGCAGCGCGAATGACCGAAGCCGAGCTGCGTGAAGAGATCTGCCGCGTCGGCCGCTCACTGTTCGACCGCGGCCTCGTTCACGCGACCGCGGGCAACCTCAGCGTGCGCCTGGATGACGGCTTCCTGATCACGCCGACCGACGCCTGCCTCGGCACGCTCGACCCTGCCCGATTGGCGCGCGTCGACGCGCAGGGCCGGCAGACCGGCGGCGACCGCGCCAGCAAGACGCTGGCGCTGCACCGGCGCATCTACGCCGCCGAACCGCAGGCGCACTGCGTCATGCACACGCACAGCACGAGCCTCGTCGCGCTGAGCCTGGAAGGGGTCTGGAGCGTCGACGACATCCTGCCGCCGATCACGCCGTACTTCGTCATGAAGGTCGGCCACGTGCCACTGGTCGGCGTGTTCCCGCCGGGCGACCCGGTGGTGGCCGAACAGGTGGCAGAGCGCATCGCAGCGGCGCAGGGCCGGGGCGTGCCGATCCGCGCCGTGATGCTCGACCGCCTCGGTCCGCTGGTCTGGCACCGGACGCCGGCGCTGGCGCTGGCAACGCTCGAAGAGCTGGTCGAGACCGCCACGCTGTGGCGCAGCTGCAGCCCGAGGCCGGCGCCGCTGGACGCGCAGCAGCTCGACGCGCTGCGGGCGGCGTTCGGCGTGACTTGGTGAGGCCGCGCGGCGGGATTCAGAACAGGAAGTAGGGCGACATCCTGTCGCTGTCGCTGTCGCTGTCGCTGTCGCTGTTGCCGCACACCGGCCGGCGCT